>NZ_JBMPPH010000013.1:0-100022 GCF_049340285.1 Undibacterium sp. SXout20W
TGGGCGATGAACAGCTTAAATCATCGTCCCAGAAAATGTCTCGGCTTCAAAACGCCGCACCAAGTATTTATGAAGCAGTTACAATCGCATCAACATGTGGTTGCACTTCGAAATTGAATCCGCCATTTAACGTTTTAACGTTTTAACGTTTTAACGTCATGCACGTTATCAAGTGATGCGGATTAACGTAGAACCGCGACGTCTGCACCTGCCGGCACAATGAAATTCGGCAGGTTGGCGTTCCATCCCAAAATGACGAAAAATTTCATGATAAAGCGCGTGTGAATCCACAAAAAAAGGCCTTAATTGGTGCTCAAGATGTGTCATAGCGGTGAAAAGTTATAACTTCGCTGGAGATTGCAATACCGACCACTTGTCATCCTTAAATAGAAAAACTGCCGAAGATACACGCTGTGCTCCACTGGTTAAAAATAATTGAACCACACCTTTTTTCAATGCATCGACTGCCTTGATATCAGTTACGGGCGCATACAACAAACCACCTCGCTTTGGTACAACCACGGCTAATCCTTCAGGATATTTTTTCACTAATTTCCGCCAAAAATCACGATCTAAAAAATATGAACTGTCCAAGTCAGGCGATTTTCCAGCCACTTCGAAGATTCCACCAGTCCATGGTGTTGATGTTGGTTCACCATAAACACGTTTTACGTTTGCAATGGCTAACGATACTGCGTCTTCAACATTGAGTATGTTCAGCTTCGCAAGATCAGAAGGAGTCGCTACAGACATAGAATTCTCACCATCAAAGACGATCCGAATGTGTGTATCACCAATGAACTCCCATGATGCCATTTCAAGCTCAATTTCACGACCATCCTGAAGCTTTGCTTTTGCCTTACCAGTTGGCTTGAAGGATTCATCTTTTTTATCCGCACCAATAGACTCACGGACAACGACCATGAGATTATCTCTGGTTTTATCTGAAACGCTTGGGGATTGTGCATTTACATTCGATGGGAAGCTGGAAAACAATGCAGTTAAGGCGATGATCGACCGCGTAAATATGTCTCTAATTTTCATCCGTAAGTTACTTTCTGTGACACACAACGCAAAGCTAAGGGGCAGACACAGGCGGCGCACATAATGCGAAGCATGCGCCGATTGGGGCTGTCCAGCGAAGCGGCCTTGAGTGACTTGTTAGAGGTTTGTAAACCTGTTTTTAATGGCTTCAATAATATGGCTAGCTTCCGCTTCATCAAGTTGCGCCCCGAATTTATGGGTGCTTTGTCCGTAGTCAAAGGCAATACTGCCTCCTGTGATACCCCAAAACTCCATTCCATTTCCAGAGCCAAAGATTGACGTATTTTGTGGTTGCAGCCTTAATTTTGATATTGAAGATACTGCATATTCACTACTTCTATTAAACCCAGCAAGAACCTTGATGTGACTTAGCTCTGACGATGTTATGTCTACTATTTCCTTCCCCATAACATTCCAAAGCCACGCATATATGGCAAAGGCTCCACCGACAGTCCAGCCACCAAGCCACGCAATAAGAAAAAATTCCGGCACGCCATCCGTTGGATTTAATAATTCTTTTAAAACTGACACCTCACCAATTGCCCAACCCATTAGCCAAAAGCCCATGAAGACAATTAAAAAGAAATTCTTCTTGGACGGGATAGTAATTCGCAAACCATGATTGACACATAACTTTAATTAGGCGGACAGATGCCGTCCACCTAATTCAACTGGCTGCCACCTAATTCAACCAATTAAATCCTTGGAGAGGCTTGTCACACGGTCATTTGCGCAATTTACTGTATAAAAAACAGTATTAAATAACCATGAAAAACATCACTCCCACTGTACGGGCTTCAGACGCAGTTTTAAAACCAAAAATTGCTAGATCAACTCAAACGTTGCATACAAGATAAGTATTATATCTTACGCACCGAAGAGGTCTTTGTCTATTGGGCACGTTGGTTTATTCGCTTTCATGGCTTGCGCCACCCGGCAGAAATGGGTGCTCCCGAAGTGAAAGCTTTTCTTTCTTATCTCACGAATGGCCGGCATGTTGCCGTCGCAACGCATAAGCAAGCCTTGTGTGCATTACTGTTTTTGTATAAACATGTTTTGCAAATCGAATTGCCGTGGCTGGATGAAATATTCCGCCCAATACGCCTGCCGCGTCGACCAACAGTATTGACACCGAATGAGGTGGCATCTGTGTTCGAGTACATATGCGGCGCACACGCTTTGATGGCTAAGCTCATGTATAGCACTGGGATGCAATTGATGGAATGCATGACATTGCGGGTCAAGGAAGTTGATTTTGAACGGCGTGAAATTACGATCCGTCATGGCAAGGGTCGTAAGGACGGGATGACGATGCTGTCGCTTTCGCTGGTAGTGCCACTGCGCGAACAAATTGCACAGGCGAGGCTGGACTACGATGCGGATTGTTTGGGGTAGCGCATGGGCGTCATATTGTCGAATGCACAGGAACGGAAATATCCGCGCGCAGCAACCCAATGGGGCTAGTTTTGGGCATCCCCATCGGATCATTCATCAACGGTAGCATGTCCGCTTTTTCCGATCTTCATTGAATTTAATAATGTCAGGGTTAGGCCGCGCAGTGACTGCCCAGCGTCAGATGTCCTACGCTGCTGCGAGTAGTCTTGTATGTATATCGCGAATTACAGGCGTACAAAACCGACTCATCGAATCCAGTGACATCCGCAACGGCAGAATCGCGAAGGTCAAATAGAACGGCCTCCAATTTATCAAAACTACCCATATTCGTTCGACCGGTGTGTCGATGCGCTTGAGAACAAGGCCAACTTGGCCACACTACCCCAACCATGACAGCCCACTACGTTCGCCACCGAAAAGGGAAGCTCGTTAACCCCACAAAATAGCGTTTTGCGGAACTTTTCCCGAATTGCGGAACTGCACCAATTTTAAAAGCCTGTATTTAATACAGGCTTTTTCGTATTGATGATAAATCCAAGCACAAAACAAAAAACCCTGCAAAGCCTTGATTTCTCTAGCTTTGCAGGGTTTTCTGCGTTACGTCTGATGTCGATATGGTGCCCGAGGCCGGAATCGAACCGGCACGCCCGCTATTAACGAAGCGGCGGATTTTAAGTCCGATGTGTCTACCTGTTTCACCACTCGGGCCCATCACTACAACATGCAATCTAAGATTGCTTGCTCTTGCATAAAAATGCCAATCAGCATTTTTAAAATCTGGAGGCGGGGGTCGGGATCGAACCGGCGTCTACGGCTTTGCAGGCCGCTGCATAACCACTTTGCTACCCCGCCAGGGGTGCTATTAACGTTGGTGACTTCTCAGCCTCAGTTAAATCGCGGCACATCAACTACTGTAACAAAAAAGGGAAGCTTTGCTTCCCTTCAGAATCTGGAGCGGGAGAAGAGTCTCGAACTCTCGACCTCAACCTTGGCAAGGTTGCGCTCTACCAACTGAGCTACTCCCGCATTATACTGCCGATACTTCAGGTACTACGCCATTTTGGAGCGGGAGAAGAGTCTCGAACTCTCGACCTCAACCTTGGCAAGGTTGCGCTCTACCAACTGAGCTACTCCCGCATTTGCACTACATATTTCGCTGAGAAAACTTGGAGCGGGAAAAGAGTCTCGAACTCTCGACCTCAACCTTGGCAAGGTTGCGCTCTACCAACTGAGCTATTCCCGCATCAACGAAAGACCAGAATTATATAGCATTTCGAAAAACTGTCAAGTAAGCTACTTTAGATTCTCAGTCGATTCTTTAATTAATGGCCAGGCTTTGCGCAGATAATAGAACATCGACCACACTGTCAACACCGCCGCAATTAACATCAACAACAAACCCGGAAACACCATATCAATGCCAAACAAGGTGTCGTGATATAGGAGCATAGGAATTGCTGACATTTGCGCCGCAGTTTTAATTTTACCCAGCGAACTTACGGCAACTGATTTCGAGGCGCCAATTAAAGCCATCCATTCGCGCAACGCTGAAATAGTGATTTCGCGACCAATAATAACAAATGCAATCACTGCATGTACTCGTCCCAGATGTACCAATACCAACAGTGCACCAGCGACCATTAACTTATCTGCAACGGGATCAAGAAACGCACCAAACGACGATGTTTGATTCCATCTGCGAGCCAGAAAACCATCGAACCAATCAGTCACTGCCGCGACAATAAAAATCAAGGTCGACGCGAGACCTTGTTGAAATGGATTAAGCCAGGAATTTGGCAAATAAAAAACGCCGACAACGAGCGGAATCAGCGCGACTCGTATCCAGGTAAGCAATATGGGGAAATTAAATGGCATGACTTAATAATTTAAAATATTTCTATTCATTATATTGATCTAACGAAGCCGCTTGTAAATTTCTTCAGCTAATTGGCGAGAAATACCCTCGACACTGGCAAGTTCTTCCACACTAGCATCACTGACTCCCTTCAATCCACCAAAGCGCACAAGCAAACGTTGTCGACGCTTGGGGCCAACGCCTTCAATTTCCTCCAACTGGGATGTCTGCCTTGCCTTGTCGCGTTTTGCCCGCATTCCAGTAATTGCAAAACGATGTGCTTCATCGCGGATATGCGCAATCAACATGAGTGCAGAGGACTCTTTACCGAGCTCTTTTTCGGCACGCCCATCTACAAATACTAAAGTCTCCAGGCCAACCTTCCGCCCCTCCCCTTTAGACACCCCAACAATCAAGCTCGTGTCGAGCCCTAACTCGACAAAAACTTGCCTGGCTATCTCTACTTGCCCTTTACCGCCATCAATCAGTACCACATCCGGCATCGTCGGCGCTGCAGGGTCGTCATCGACAACTTTCTCATACCGTCGCGTCAACACTTGACGCATCGCAGCATAATCGTCCCCAGGCGTAATATCCTTGATGTTATAACGTCTATACTCACTATTTTGCATTGCATGATGGTGATAGACAACACATGATGCCTGCGTTGCCTCACCTTGAGTATGACTGATGTCAAAACACTCAATGCGCAATAATTCCATATTGTCGACGTCGAGTTCAAGCGCAGTTGCCATCGCACGAGTCCGCGCTTGCTGCGAACCCTGCTCAGACAATAACCGCGCCAAGGCCAACTCCGCCCCTTTTACCGCCATTTCCAACCAGGCACGACGTTGCTCTTGCGGTTGAAATGATAAATGAATTTTATGACCGCATTGCTCCGCCAGCACCAACATTAAATCAGGCGCATCCAAGGCAATGTTCATCACCAATGTAGAAGGAATGAATTGATCGACATAATGTTGCGCCAGAAACGCCGCCACGACTTCGGCCTCGATTGAATCGTCCGTCACAGCGCGAACGTCATCAACATGGCTCGGGAAATAAGCGCGATCACCTAAATGGCGGCCGCCCCGTATCATCGCCAAATTGACGCAAGCGCGCCCACCTTCAACGACGACAGCAATGACGTCGAGATCCGCGTTACCGGTGGTTTCCATGCTTTGCTGATGGAGCACTTTGGATAGCGCCGACATTTGGTTTCGGACGATTGCTGCTTGTTCAAACTTAAGCTCTGCAGAGAATCCAAGCATCTTTGTTTCGAGGTTTTGCATGACCTCCAATTGACGACCACGCAAAAAGTCCGCTGCGTTCTTCACATCTTGCTGATAATCTTCAGGCGCTATTAAATCAACGCAAGGCGCACTACAGCGTTGAATTTGATGCAGCAAGCAAGGCCGCGTTCGATTGGCAAACACACTATCCTCACAACTGCGCAACAAAAAAACCTTTTGCAGAATTTGCATTGATTCTTTGACCGCCCAACCGGAAGGAAAAGGGCCAAAATACTGATGCTTTTTATCGACAGCGCCGCGATAGTAGGTCATGCGCGGCGTTTTCTCGGCGGTTATTTTAAGATAAGGGTAGGACTTATCATCGCGAAATAAAATATTGTATCGAGGACGCAAAGCCTTGATCAGATTATTCTCGAGAATTAATGCTTCCGCTTCGCTACGAGTCACCGTGGTTTCCAAGCGCACGATCTTCTCGACCATCATTGCAATTCTAGGACTCGATAGCGTTTTTTGAAAATAACTGGTAACGCGTTTCTTTAAATCCCTCGCCTTACCCACATAAAGCACTTGATCCTGAGCATCAAAATATCGATATACACCAGGAAGGTGCGGCAATTGGGTGACCGTATCAATCACTTGCTGACGAATCTCTTTCGAAGGCTGGTCTATGTCGTTATTCATTTTGACCTCTGACAACCTGCTCAACGATAACAAAAGCAACGACGTGCAACACCTCATCACTCACTGACACATGGGCTTGCAAGTTACGTTCTGACATCCATCGTTGCAATTCACCACTCACGACCACTTCGGGCTTACCATCCGCATTACTGAGCGCTTGCATAGTGCGCAGTGTCATCGGCAAGCGAACTCCCGTCCCAATCGCTTTCGAAAAAGCTTCTTTGGCAGCAAATCTGGTTGCCAGATACCGAATACACCGCGTGGTGGATTGCTCTCTGCGTTGAAAAAATACCAGCAACTCTTCGTCGCCAAGCACTTTTCTTGCGAAGCGCCCCCCCCCACGCTGCAATGCGCGCTCGATTCGCGCTACTTCGACTATATCTGCACCGATACCGTAAATCACACTATGACCTCTATGACTACATTTGCCCATTGCTGAGTCGCGATTTGATCAAAAGCGCCGTCATCTCTCGCACTGCCTTTTCCCAACCGATCAAAAGAGATTGAGCAAAGACCGCCCCATCCACATGCACTTGCGTGATATCAGGCATCCCAGCGAGAAGCGTTATTTCTGGCAGAGCCAACGCGCCGCCAAGCGTCACAGATATTCCATAGCGAACACACTCAGTCACAGCGAGTCGTATTTTGACGAGTTCTCGTTCTCGTTCACTGCCATCTGTAGCATGCGCTAACGAAGAGCAATCCAATCTTAATCGAGACACGCCAACATTAGCCGCAGCGATAATCTGTTCCGGGACGGGTAAAATATAAATTGACACCTGCTTAGCTTGCGCGTGTAGCTCTTTGATTGCAGCTTGAACATGATCCAGGTCAGCGAGTAAATCAATCGCCCCAATTTGAGTCCCAAAAGGCTCACACGCAGAAACCAGACAAACGTTTTTTACCGGGACTTTAGCTAATTGATCCAGCATAAAACGAGTTGGCAGTACCTCCAACTCAAATGAATTGATCACCTGTTGCGACAATTGCCGAACATCCGCTTCCATATCCGGCCATTTTTGTTCAGAGACATAAAGGCCAATTTGATCAGCACCAGATTCTTCGGCATACAAAGCCAAACGAGAAAGATCAATAAAACTGCTACCAATATTTTCACGTGCATTCTGCAGTGAATTGAGGCTAACGCTTAATTGAAGCAATTGGCTCTGTTGATGGATATTCATAAATTTTGCAGATCAATCAAAATTTGACGTGTATTTAAAAAAGCACCATGCAAGTGATGCGACAGCAAGCTTCGCATCAACATTTTGCTCTGAAATTGGGTTTGTGGATCGCCATAGTCGCCGGCAACCATATCGAGTAGCGTTTTCCCCGAAATAACAGGTGCGGTATCAGACATCGATGCAGGTCTGGCGCCGAGTTCGGGATCAACAATGTAATTATCCGCTCCCAGCACACGCGTTCGCGAACTTGTGCAAAAACTCAGATCACTCAACAACCCCGATTCTCGCAATAGACTGAGTTCAAATTGTCGCAATACTGTGGGCGCTGGTTCAGCATGCGCAAGTTGATTCAATGTAGAGACATATTGATCAAAGAGTATAGGGTGCGGCTCATCGCGTACCATAAACTTAACTAGCAATTCATTCAAATAAAACCCGCATAAGAGAGCAGATTTCTCTAAGGGTAACATTCCCCCCACCCACTCAGCCGAGGTGAGAATACGGATTTCTGATTTACCTGTCCAAGCGAATTGTAGTGGCTGGAATGTTTGCAGCACACTCCTCAATTGGGAATGCGGGCGCTTAGCACCTTTGGCGATTAGTGCAATCCGACCATAATCTCGGGTCAACACATCAATGATGACACTGGTTTCTTTATAAGGCCAGGAATGTAACACGAAACCAGGCTGATTGAGAACCCGGCGCTCGCGTGTCTGGGACTTCGGGGCAGAGGAAATAGTCTTTTTTTTATTAACGCTCGGCGCTGTAGGAAGCAGGAGCTCATCCTCCGGATCGGAGGTCGTCACATTCGAACGTAACGCGACATTATCCCCTGCTGTCATGCTGTACTTATTCGTAGCCGTAAGCCCGCAAACCAGCTTCGTTGTCTGCCCACCCAGATTTTACTTTGACCCAAATTTCAAGATAAACAGGGCCGCCGAACAGTTTCTCCATATCGACACGTGATTGCGTCGATATGTCTTTGAGACGCGCACCTTTATTCCCAATGACCATAGACTTATGTCCGTCGCGGTCCACTAATATAGCAATGAAAATTCGACGCAAATTACCTTCTTGCTCAAATTTTTCGATCAATACAGTGCTGGTATAAGGCAGTTCGTCACCAACAAACCGGAATAATTTTTCTCGCACAATTTCAGTCGCCAGGAATTTCTCACTCCGGTCTGTAATATCGTCCTCAGCAAAAATCGGCGGATTTAATGGCAAATACTTTCTTGCCTCACCTTCCAAATTTTCCAATTGGAAACGCAAAGTTGCAGATACTGGAACGATCGCAGCAAATGGAAATAATGCCGCAATTTTTTGCGCAAACGGCATCATGACCGCTTTGTCTTTGACGCGATCAGATTTATTAATAACCAAAATACATGGTACATTTTTTGGCAAGAGATCGATGACCTGCTGATCAGCAGCACCGAAGGTACCCGCTTCAACCAAAAATAAAATAACATCCGCAGCCGTCAAAGTCGTAGTGACTGTGCGATTTAAGGTACGGTTTAAGGCATTTGAATGTCGCGTCTGAAAACCTGGCGTATCAACGTAGACAAATTGCGTATTGTCTTTGGTCTGGATACCTGTAATCCGGTGACGCGTTGTTTGCGCCTTACGTGACGTAATGCTCACTTTGGCGCCAATCAACGCGTTCATCAACGTCGATTTTCCGACGTTAGGACGCCCGACGATGGCGATGTACCCACAACGAAAATCGGGGTTATCTAAAAATTCATTCATGTGGGGTACTCAGGCTATCTTTGGGTGGTGATTCGGGTTTACCACAGTCTCTGTGGCTTTTTTTACTTCAGATTCTGCCGCACTTTTCTGCTTATCAGATCCATTGGCGATTCCTGGCGTGAGCTCATTCTGTGAGGTTGCAATCCCCGCTAATTTGAGCTGAGCCGCGCGCGGTTTGGCTTTTCGAGAGGCAGGTGTACGAGACAATACCTCAATCGCGGATTCCAATGCCAATTTAGCGGCCGCTTGTTCACCTGCCCGACGACTTCCACCAGTGCCAAATACTTGAATATCTAATTTAGGAACCAGACATTCAATTTCAAATTCTTGATTGTGCGCCGCTCCATGCGTGGCGACCACATTATATTGCGGTAACGCAATTTTTCTACTTTGCAGAAACTCTTGAAGCAACGTCTTGGCATCCTTACCTAGTGTGGTCGGGTCGACAGAATCCAAAATCGGTGCATACAATGCCCGGATTACTTCTTTAGCCGCATCAAAACCAGCATCAAGAAAGATCCCGCCAAAGAGGGCTTCTAAAGTATCAGCCAAAATTGACGGTCTTCTAAAACCACCCGATTTCAACTCACCCTCACCTAAACGCAGAAACTGCGATAACTCTATACGTTGCGCAATTTCATACAAAGTCTGTTGCTTAACGAGATTCGCACGTACTCGCGATAAGTCGCCCTCGTCGATGTCCGCAAAACTCTCGAACAATAAAGAAGCGACCACACAGTTCAAGACTGAATCGCCCAAAAATTCGAGGCGTTCATTATGTAAAACACTATGACTACGATGCGTCAGTGCCTGCTGCAATAAAGCTGAATTGCCAAACTGGTGACCCAGCCTCTTTTGCAATAATTGAAGATTCATACGTCAATCTATTTATTCTGGCTTCTTGGTGGGAATACCACTTTTCGCCGTTGTACCCTCGTATTCTAGCAACAACGTTGCAGGACCGAACAAAGGTATCTTTTTCTGATAAGAAAAACTGACATCAACATCATCGCCATTTCTGGCTATTATCAAATCTTTCCCGGTAATTGATGTAATATAGCCAACTTCTGCCTGTTTATTGAATGCAGTTTCAATTTCACGTGGCGTAGTACCGATATTTTTTGCGTAAACAATTGCTTTTTTAATTGAAAAATACTCAATCGCCGTCGGCACGACCTTCATAGCTAACATTGCAATCAATACCAATATCCCTAACGACAAAATCAGGCCAATAAGAGATATCCCACGTTGGGTTTTAAGTTGACGATGGTGATGTAAATTCATTGCAAATCAGCTCCAGGTTGAAGATAAAAATTACTGAAAACTACCGATACGTTTTATATTGCCGAGATTCATCCAAATAAAAAATGCTTTTCCAACAATATTTTGGTCAGGTACAAATCCCCAATAGCGACTATCAAGACTGTTATCACGATTATCGCCCATCATGAAATATTCGCCCTCAGGCACTACGCACGAAAACCCTTCACTATTGTAGGTACAATTTTCACGTTTAGGGAAATTATGAGGATCGTGCACAAACGCAGAAGCACGATCGTCATTCAAAATTCGATGGGTAACACCAGTCAGATTTTCAGCGTATTGCTTAAAATAAGAGAGCCGCTCTTCATCCAAAAAATCGGGCAATGCTTGATAAGACAATTCATTTCCATTGATGAGGAGCCGTTTATTCCGATAAACCACTTTATCACCGGGCACACCAACAACACGTTTAATGTAGTCCACTGACGGGTCTTCCGGGTACTTAAACACCATTACATCGCCACGTTGAGGATTACTAATATCAATGACTTTTTTGTTCAGGATAGGCAAACGAATACCATAGGAAAATTTATTAACTAAAATCAAATCCCCGACAAACAACGTCGGCAGCATAGAGCTAGATGGGATTTTAAATGGTTCATACAAAAAAGAACGCAGAAAAAACACCAGAGCTATGACCGGAAAGAAACTACCGGAATACTCTACCCACAATGGTTGACGCAGAATACTGGCTTCTATGTCAGCGCGTTTGCTTTCTTCGACACGGATACCTTCACTCACCAATTTAGCATTGCGCGCGTCGTACGCTGCCAACGCCGCATCCGCTGCAATACGGCGTTGCTTTGCCAAGAAAAAAACATCCAGAAACCAGACAATGCCCGTACCGATGGTCAGCACGAACAGTATCAAAGCAAAATTTCCTAAAATTAACTGAAAACTCATTTTTCATCCACTTGTAAAATTGCCAAAAATGCCTCTTGCGGAATTTCCACCGAGCCCACTTGTTTCATGCGCTTTTTACCTGCCTTTTGTTTTTCAAGCAATTTCCGCTTACGGCTAATATCACCACCATAACATTTTGCCAATACGTTTTTACGCAAGGCCTTAACGTTTTCGCGGGAAATAATGTTTGAGCCAATTGCCGCCTGAATCGCCACATCAAACATTTGGCGCGGAATCAACTCACGCATTTTGGCCGCCACCGCGCGACCGCGGAAGTGACTATTTGCACGGTGAACAATAATCGCCAGCGCATCGACTTTTTCGCTATTAATCAACATATCTACTTTGACGACGTCAGCGGCACGATTTTCTTTGAATTCATAATCCATCGAGGCATAGCCACGCGACGTCGATTTCAGCCGATCAAAGAAATCCAGAACAATCTCAGCCATCGGCATTTCATAGGTCAACTTCACCTGACGACCGTGGTAACTCATATCGAGCTGTACGCCTCGTTTTTGCGTGCACAAAGTAATTACGGAACCAACATACTCTTGCGGCATGTAAAGATTGACCGTGACGATAGGCTCACGAATCTCTTCAATTTTTGATGGATCAGGCATTTTTGACGGATTATCGACCATCAAAATACTGCCATCTGCCATCACCACTTCATACACCACAGTAGGTGCAGTCGTGATCAAATCCATGTCGAATTCACGCTCAAGACGTTCTTGAACGATTTCCATATGAAGCAATCCCAGGAAACCACAACGGAAACCGAAACCAAGCGCCTGAGAAACTTCGGGCTCGTACATCAACGCAGCATCATTCAGTTTCAGCTTTTCCAAAGAGTCGCGTAATGCATCATATTGATTTGCCTCAACCGGGAACAAACCTGCAAAAACTTGCGGTTGAACTTCTTTAAAACCTGGCAATGGCGCTTTAGCAGCCTTATTGGCCACAGTGATCGTGTCACCAACTTTAGCCGACTTCAATTCTTTAATGCCGGCAATAACAAAACCGACCTGTCCGGCAGATAATTGATCGCGGCTTAACGACTTCGGTGTAAATACGCCAACACTTTCGACTAAATGTTGGGCTTCAGTCGCCATGAATAAAATCTTATCTTTAGGGCGCAAGGTTCCATTCACAATACGCACCAGCATGACTACGCCAACGTAATTATCAAACCAGGAATCAATAATCAACGCTTGCAAAGGCGCATCGGGATCACCTTTCGGCGGCGGCACTTTGACGATGAGCGATTCCAACACATCAAGAACACCCAAACCAGTCTTTGCGGAGCAATGCACTGCATCTGTTGCGTCGATGCCAATTACTTCTTCGATTTCCGAACAAGCGTTTTCAGGATCAGCCGATGGCAAATCAATCTTATTCAAAACTGGAACGACTTCAACGCCCAACTCAATGGCGGTATAGCAGTTTGCTACCGTCTGTGCTTCAACGCCTTGCGATGCATCTACGACCAACAAAGCACCTTCGCACGCGGACAAAGAACGACTTACCTCATAGCTAAAGTCGACGTGACCTGGCGTATCAATCAAATTGAGGTTGTAAATCTGACCGTCTTTCGCCTTGTAATGTAACGCAGCAGTTTGTGCTTTAATCGTGATACCACGCTCACGCTCAATATCCATAGAATCAAGGACTTGCGCTTCCATTTCACGATCAGACAAGCCACCGCACAATTGAATAATGCGATCAGCCAGCGTGGATTTGCCGTGATCGATATGGGCAATAATAGAAAAATTCCGGATGTTATTCATTGAAATTACAAAAAAATACTAAGGTGAGGCGAAGACCAGCTAAAAAAAAGCGCTCCAGACTGGGCAATAGTCCCCAGGCGAGCGCCTTCAGTGCGGGTTTTGCAAAACGTCATTTTACCGGATTTCAGGGAGGAAATCTGAGAAATCACATTCCTAAGGAACAAAGCACTACAAAAGAGACAAGAATCCCGGTAATTCTATCGCGTCTGAGCTGGGCAAACCCCATTTCGGCTCATAATCAATTTTTGCCAGATAAAGACCGTCCGGCATAAATGTTGGGGCAGCAATACTGCGATCTTTACTTTCCAAGACCTCAGCCATCCAATCAGGCGAACGTCGCTGCATGCCCACAAATAATAAAGAACCAACAATATTCCGAACCATATGATGCAAAAATGCGCTGGCTTTAAGCGTAAATACAATTAGTTCACCCTGCTGCCGGATCGTGATCTCATACATCTGCTTTATTGGGGTCTTCGCTTGACAGCCAGACGCCCTGAAAGCTGAAAAATCATGCTCTCCCAATAATTTCTGCGCTGCAATACGCATTAAATCAACGTCAAGCGGCCGAAATGCCCACCCAGCTCTTCCGGCCCACATTGGCGAACGTATCTTGCTGTTATATAGAACATAATGATAAGTTCTCGCTCTTGCACTAAATCTGGCGTGAAAATTATCTTGAGAATTTTCATCAAACGCTAATTCTTTTGCCCATTGAATCGCAATACTCGCAGGCAGAAATGCATTTACACCGTTCACCCAAGAATATGACTCACGCTGCAATGGCGTATCAAAATGAACGACTTGCTCAATCCCATGTACACCTGCATCGGTTCGCCCAGCACATACCGTAGCCACTCTGGCACCGCAAAACTGGTGCAACGCACGTTCAAGCGCATCTTGCACAGTATTACCTGAAGGCTGAGTTTGCCACCCTTGCCAGCCGCTCCCATCATATTCAACACCTAAAACTAGACGCTTCACAAGCCAATCCATTCATTTAAAAAACAAAAACGGGCGCCAATAATTTGGCGCCCGCGGAATTTAACACATTGCTGTTAAGCTAGCTGCGCCAGCATATGGGCAGCGCGCTCTTTTTGCTCTGGAGTACCACCTTTGAGTACCTCATCCAATAGCTCTCGCGCACCTTCTTTGTCGCCGATTTCATGGTATGCAACAGCCAAATCGAGCTTGGTGGCCATCTCAGCATTGACTGGCGGCGCGTCTGTCGCGCCGGACTCACCCGTCACATCCATACGCGGCGCATCGGAAGGGAGATCCAGATCAATTCCCGACAAATCAAATTCAAATGCTGCAGCGACTTCCGGCATTGATTCAGCCCCGCGATGACCATTCTCGTTCGACTCAGGGAAAGTTAACTCCTCGCTTACCACTGGGATCTCAGACGCAAAATCCGCATCGAACGCTGCCTCACCACTTTTAGGCAAATCAAAATCCAGACTATGCAAATCTTCAGCATTCGCCTCAAGATTTGTTACCACTGAATTCGCCTTAGCAACAACAGGACTCACAGCACCGCCAAAGTCAAAATCGATCGAACCAAAATCGACTTCTGGATGCACCTCCGCCGTTTCATTTGTTGCCTTAGGTGTAGTTTGCAGCGGAAGTTGCGGCGCATCGTCAGGCGCACTACCCAGATCAAAATCAAGCCCACCTTCATGAGAAGGCTCAACAACGCCTGAGTGCGCTGGCTCTTGGGAGGAGTTTGCGTCGTCATGCGAAGCGATATCAATGATACTAATCGCCTCCAACATATCTCTTGAGAGAGAATTACCCAGTAAAGCATCAGGATCCAGATCCTCAAGCGGTTGCGTCGGGGAGCCTAAGCCTGCACCATAATAAGTATCAACTTTTGCCTTACCACCTGCATACAAAGGATTACCCGGCTCCAACACAATCCCCATCGACGCAGCCTGAGCCCACTCCTCACCTTGACCACTCGTCATTCCGTAAAGCTCGCTTGCCAATCGCTCAAATAATTTAGCATCTTTACGTGCAAAATAAATTTCCAGCAATTTCACTCTAACCGCATGACGATCTGGCTGCGTACGCAAGGCTTCCTTTAAAATTTCCTCTGCCTGAGAATCGCGGCCATAGGCAATATAGACATCCGCCTCAGCCACTGGATCAACTTCGTTGGCATCGAGCTGACTTGCCGACGGCGCAAAGTTTGAATTAAAAACACTATTATTCGTATCAACACTCTGGCCACCAGTAGAACCAAACATCGAATTGGCCTTCATGCTTGAGCCAGTCAAAATACTATCCTCGAACTGTTGAAGCTTTTTCTTACGCCTGTTCATCCAAACACCAGCACCCGCCAATGTTGCTAAAACAACGCCTCCTGCAGGTACCAGCCAGTCTGGCAAACCGTCGAAGAAACCGGGCTCCGGCGGTGGCGGTGCGACCGGACGATGTTTAGGCGGCTTCACAGGGGTAGAAGCAGCGGCACTAGCGGCAGCACTAGCAGCGGCAGGCATTGAGGAAGGCACAGATTCAGCAACTGCCGACGCAACTGAGGCTGAAGCGGACGCCGCGGATACTGCAGGATTCGATGCTACCGACGTCGCCGCGGTTGAGGCCGCTGTCGCTGTGGCGACTGATGCCGATGTCGCTTTGCTTGCATTTTCAATCGAAGAACTCGCTACTGCACTACTCGCCGCAGATTTACGATCACCCTTCTCTTTACTTCCTTTATCCGTTAACTCAGCCTCCTTGCTAGCCAAGTCCTTATTCTTAACGTCAAGCAAACGCTGCAAATCGCCGACATTTTTTTCCAGTTCTTTTAAGCGACCAGCAGCTTCCTCAGCCGCTTTCTTTTTGGCCAGCTTATCTTCTTCGGTACCACCTTTTCCTGTTGCTGATTTATCACTAGCAAGGGGTGAAGCTTTTGATAATTTCAGTTTATCCAGTGCCTCCGTTGTCGCATTAGGCACCTCTTTCACTTTAGCCGTAATTGCGCCTCCGGCACTTTGCTTCCCAGCCACATTTTTAGCGGGTGCAGAACGATCGACATGGTCGGCTAAATGATTACGGTACGCATTAAAATCTGCAGCATGCGCAACCACAACTGTATGAGCGCTAGCTTTACTACCAACACTTGTCTTGACGGCATCAGCATCAGGCACCGCGAGAACTTGTCCCGCTTTCAGGCGATTCAGGTTTTTACCAATAAATGCCTGTGGATTGGCGCGATACAAGCCAACAAGCATCTGATCCAGAGAAACACCTTCTTGCTTATAGACTGCAGCAATCTTCCCCAAGGTATCACCGGCCTTTACTGCATACTCGTCCGCAGCTTTACTTGACGCAGGTACATCCTTTTTTGCGGCATTTTGTGCACCAACAACGATCGGCGTGGACGAAGAGGGACGGTTTGTGGCTTGATTTGTGGCTTGATTTGTCGCTTGATTTGAGGATTGACCAGTTGCTTGACCTATGGGCTGGGACTGTCCCTTATTTACAACAATATTGGGGCTCGCTACTTGTGGGGACTGGCTATTACGTAACTCAGCCGGATCCAACAAGAATGTATATTCTCGCAACAACTTACCATTAGAGGAAGTGATCTCCAGCAACATGTCGACAAATGGTTCATTGATTGGCTGCACTGAAGACACTTTAATAACAAAACCTGAACCTCGGGGCTCTACTGCAAAGCGCAAATTTAACAATGCAGCATTGAAATCTATATTGGCCTGGCGAAAGGCTTCAGCAGAGGCAATTTTGGGTACAAGTGTATCTATCTCTTCTTTGTTGGGTGAAGTGAGTTCAATTTCTGCCTTGAGAGGCTGACCTAAAGAAGACAGAACTGTTAAACGCCCCATGCCAGTAGCATTGGCGTTTGACATGAAAAGCAAAGCTGAAGTAACAGCAACGCTCAAGACTTTATGTCCCAGAGAAATCACAGATGTTCTTTTTTGATTATGCATTTTGTCAGACATATTGGGAATTTTGCGAACAAAGTCCGCTGGGATGGCCTAATCGCATTGCCAAACGACGCTCTATATTATTTCACCATAGCATTACAACGTAAGCGCTGCAAGCTTAACGCGATTTAACAACATGGTAAATACATTCACACGACTACAAGTGATCAATCACATGTAAATGTTGTTAGCATTTAACAATTCACGAAGACTTGGCACCAATTTTCGAATTCAAAAATAACCGTGCATAAAAAATGGGAGACCTTAGCCTCCCACTTTTTACGCGATCAACTTCAACAGAAGCCAATCAATATTAATTTTACGCAATTAGTCGATCAAGATACGCAACATACGACGCAATGGCTCAGCAGCGCCCCATAACAACTGATCACCAACGGTGAACGCGCCAACATATTCAGGCCCCATCGCCAATTTACGAATTCGGCCAACCGGGATAGTCATTGTCCCGGTAACTGCGACTGGTGTCAGGTCGCGAACACTAGCTTCACGGGTATTTGGCACAACTTTCACCCATTCATTATCGGCAGCAATCATGGCCTCGATATCAGCGACAGGCACATCCTTTTTCAGTTTAAAAGTCAATGCCTGACTGTGGCAACGCATTGCACCGATACGAATACAGAAACCATCAACGGGAACGGCCGTCGTACCGTACCCTGCGCCTTGTCCGAGGATTTTATTCGTCTCAGCCATGCCTTTCCATTCTTCTTTTGACATACCATCACCGAGATCCTTATCAATCCAAGGAATCAATGATCCGCCCAGAGGAACGCCAAAATTCGCTGTTTCCGCATCAGTCAGAGAACGCTGTTTCGAAATAACCTTACGGTCAATCTCAAGAATTGCACTCTTAGGGTCATTCAGCAGGTCTTTTACTTCCGCATTCAAAGTGCCATATTGCGTCAACAATTCACGCATGTGTTGCGCGCCGCCACCGGAAGCAGCTTGATATGTTTGCGTACTCATCCACTCAACCAAACCAGCTTTATAAAGTGCACCAACACCCATCAACATACAACTGACCGTGCAATTTCCACCGATCCAGTTTTTCTGACCTTTTACAAGTGCATCTTTAATCACAGGCAAATTGACAGGATCCAAGACGATCACCGCATCATCATTCATACGCAAACTGGACGCCGCATCAATCCAGTGGCCATGCCAGCCAGCAGCACGTAACTTAGGAAAAACTTCGTTGGTGTAATCACCGCCTTGGCAGGTAATAATAATGTCGCACTTCTTTAAAGCATCAATATTATTTGCGTCTTGCAGCGTCTTTTCATTTTTTGCCATCGCAGGCGCTACACCACCCGTATTCGATGTAGAAAAGAATACCGGTTCAATATGAGCAAAATCGTTTTCCTCTTGCATACGCTGCATCAGAACCGATCCGACCATTCCACGCCAACCTACCAAACCTACCAGCTTCATCATATTTCCCTTTAACTATGCAGGACGCCCCTGCCAATCAACCACCAATCAATTTGCTAACGCTTGCACCACTGCTGCACCCATTTCGGCGGTACCAACCTTGGTCGTACCCGGAACATAGATATCCGGTGTACGCAAGCCCTGACTTAAGACTTTCTTCACTGCATTCTCAACGCGATCCGCTTGCTCCGCTTTATTCAATGAGAATCGCAACATCATCGCAGCAGACAAAATAGTTGCTAATGGATTAGCAATGCCTTTGCCTGCGATATCAGGTGCCGAACCATGCGATGGCTCATACAAGCCTTTGTTATTGATATCCAGCGAAGCGGAAGGCAACATACCGATCGAACCGGTCAGGCTCGCAGCTGCATCAGACAAAATATCACCAAAAAGATTACCGGTAACCACAACATCAAATTTCTTCGGCGCACGCACCAATTGCATCGCGGCGTTATCGATGTACATATGATCCAATGCAACGTCTGGATATTCTTTGTGTACATCAATCATGATGTCTTTCCAGAATTGCGAAGTCTCCAAGACATTCGCCTTATCTACACTAGTCAAACGCTTATCACGTTTTTGTGCGGCCTGAAATGCCACGTGCGCAATGCGACGTACTTCACCTTCGGCATAACGCATCGTATCAAAACCTTCGCGTTGCCCTTTAAATGGCCCATCAGGACATTCACGCACACCGCGCGGCTGGCCAAAGTAGACGTCGCCAGTTAATTCGCGGATGATCAACAAATCCAAGCCAGAAACAACTTCCGCTTTCAATGTCGACGCCTCTGCCAGCTCAGGATACAAAATAGCCGGGCGCAGATTAGCGAATAAACCAAGATTTTTACGCAAACCTAAAATCGCCTGCTCAGGACGCAATGCGCGTTCCAAACTATCGTATTTCCAATCACCCACAGAACCAAACAGAATCGCATCGGCTTCTTTTGCCAACTTTAAAGTAGCTTCTGGCAATGGATGTCCGGAAGCTTCGTACCCAGCGCCGCCGACCGATGCCGATTCCATTTCGAATGATTCGCCAAGTGCCTGCAAGACATTAACGGCTTGATCGACGATTTCCGGACCAATCCCATCTCCAGGGAGAATTGCTACTTTCATTTTATATTCCTCAACGCTAATTTAAATCGTGTTAGCCAACCAAGGCTGGGCAAAAATGTGGCGTTCTTCAAAAGCGCGAATTTTATCGGATTGACGCAGCGTTAAGCCAATGTCATCCAAGCCGTTGAGTAAACAGTATTTACGAAAAGGGTCAATCTCAAATGGGTAGCTAACACCACCATTCGTGACAACGACTTGCTTTTCCAAATCAATCGTCAAACGATAGCCAGGAAACGCTTTTACTTCATTAAAAATATGCTCCACCTGCACCTCGCTTAACACGATCGGGAGCAAGCCATTTTTATAGCAATTATTAAAAAAGATATCAGCAAAACTTGGCGCAATGACCGCCCTAAATCCAAATTGATCTAGCGCCCAAGGAGCATGCTCACGTGACGAACCACAACCAAAATTTTTACGCGCAAGCAGAATAGACGCCCCCTGAAAGCGCGGTTGATTCAATACAAAGTCTGGATTCAACGGACGTTTACTGTTATCCATGCCTGGCTCACCATGATCAAGGTAACGCCACTCATCAAACAAATTCGGACCAAATCCGGTTCGCTGTATCGACTTCAAGAATTGCTTTGGAATAATCGCATCTGTATCAACATTTGCCCTATCCATAGGGGCAACCAAGCCATTATGTAAGTTAAATTTTTCCATGACCTGATTTATTTTTTTCCAACACTCTCAACTGCTTCACCCGCTTTTTGTACATCCTTGCCGATACCTTGGACAGTATTACAAGCGCTTAAGATAGCGAAACAAGCAACACAAGATATGATTGCGAAGATTTTTTTCATTACTTTTTCCTTTTGCAAAAATTATGCGAGTGCTCGCACATCAACGAAATGCCCGGCAATACCAGCAGCGGCGGCCATCGCCGGGGAGACCAAATGCGTACGACCGCCCTGACCTTGACGGCCTTCAAAATTACGGTTTGACGTGGAAGCGCAACGCTCACCAGGTTCGAGTCGATCAGCATTCATCGCCAGGCACATGGAACAACCAGGCTCACGCCATTCAAAACCGGCATCACGGAAAATTCTATCCAGACCCTCGCGCTCTGCTTGTTCCTTGACCAATCCCGAGCCAGGAACAACCAAGGCAAGCTTGACGTTTGACGCGCGGAATTTACCGCGAACCACGGCAGCCGCCGCCCTTAAATCTTCGATACGTGAATTCGTACATGAACCGATAAAAACCTTGTCGATGCGGATATCAGAAATCGCAGTATTTGGCTTTAATTCCATATATACCAGTGCTTTTTCGATTGCATCACGCTTCACTGCGTCTTTTTCCTGATCTGGATCTGGCACGCGACTATCGATAGAGACCACCATTTCAGGCGATGTTCCCCAAGTTACCTGCGGTTTAATTTCAGCCGCATTCAGAGTAACGACCATATCAAACTTTGCACCCGCATCCGAATGCAAGGTACGCCAATATTCAACTGCTCGATCCCAATGCGGGCCAACCGGAGAAAATGGACGGCCTTTGACATAATCAATCGTGGTCTGATCAACCGCCACCATACCGGCACGTGCACCAGCTTCAATCGCCATATTGCAGACCGTCATCCGGCCTTCCATCGACAAACTGCGAATCGTTGAACCAGCAAATTCAATCGCGTAACCGGTACCGCCGGCAGTCCCGATTTTTCCAATGACCGCCAACACAACGTCCTTTGCCGTAACACCGACAGGCAAAACACCATCAACCTGAACCAGCATGGCTTTTGATTTTTTTGCAATCAGGGTTTGCGTTGCCAGCACGTGCTCCACTTCTGATGTGCCAATTCCATGCGCCAGACACCCAAACGCGCCATGCGTTGAAGTATGAGAGTCGCCGCAAACCACCGTCATACCTGGCAATGTTGCGCCTTGTTCAGGTCCGATCACATGCACAATACCTTGTCGCTTATCATTCATTCCGAAGTAAGTCAACTGATATTCTTTCGCATTACCATCCAGGGTTTCAACCTGCAACCGCGAAGTCGGATCATCAATACCGTTAGCACGATTTGTAGTCGGGACATTATGATCTGCGACCATCAAATTTGCAGAATCGCGCCATGGTCGGCGACCGGCAATCTTTAGTCCTTCAAACGCCTGCGGGCTCGTGACCTCATGTAGCAAATGACGATCAATATATAGAATCGCGGTGCCGTCATTTTCCGAGTGAACTACATGTGATTCCCACAATTTATCGTAAAGCGTTTTAAGCATAATCTAAAGCCTGAAAAAAGATCGTAATGAATGTAAAACGTGCAACTGCAACCCACTGAATGTTATAAAAACAACATGAAAGCAAGCGCTAAGAAAATTTTTGCATTTGATTATGCCACAATTGTGCGCCGCAAAACTAAGAAAACAAATCAAAAACCAAACCCAACTGCTCAATATAAAAATCAGATTTATGCATTTAAACCAAATTTCCAATAGCTTTTCGATCAATCATATATCTTTCACCAACAAATATTTTGGAGACATCTGTTTTGCAAGAAGTCCAAAACAATCACCGTAAATTCTGGCAATAAAAGATATACTCCCCTTGAGTATAATAAAATGTCAATACTATACCTTGATAATTTAAGTAAATTTCGACATACTCCCCCCCGAATTCAACATTGAATAGAAACAAAGTAGAATCAATGTAAAATCAAAGATGGAGCAAACCGAAGAAGCAAATATCCAAGGAAACAACGGATACAAAGTCTTACGTTGAAAACCCGAAAGCATCCGCGGCGACATCACCGCATTGTGCGCGATGGCGTAATGCGTGATCCATCAGAACCAACGCCAGCATTGCCTCAGCGATTGGTGTTGCACGAATACCAACACATGGATCGTGCCGACCAAATGTTTCAACAACGACAGGATTGCCGTCTTTATCGATTGAGTTACGCGGCGTGCGAATGGACGACGTCGGCTTAATTGCCATCGAAACGGTAATGTCTTGCCCTGTCGATATGCCGCCTAAAACGCCACCGGCATTGTTACCAACAAAGCCAGACGGTGTCAGCTCATCACCATGCTGAGATCCGCGTTGCGCGATCGACGCAAATCCAGCACCTATTTCGACGCCTTTGACCGCGTTTATACCCATCATTGCATACGCAATTTCAGCGTCTAATTTGTCATAAATAGGTTCTCCCAAACCAACCGGTACCTTTGTCGCAACGACATCGATTCGCGCGCCAATAGAATCGCCATCTTTACGCAAATCATCCATGTAAGTTTCCAGGCGCTCAATCAAAGCTGCATCAGATGTTGGGGCGAAAAATGGATTTTCAGCGGCGAATTTCCAATCCTCAAATGGAATCGCAATATCACCCAATTGGCTCATCCCCCCCTTAAACTCAGTGCCAAATTTTTCCTTGAGCCATTTTTTCGCGATCGCGGCGGCGCCAACGACAGGTGCAGTTAATCGCGCCGATGAGCGACCACCACCACGTGGATCGCGGATACCGTATTTATTCCAGTAGGTAAAGTCAGCGTGCCCGGGGCGAAAAGTCTCGGTGATATTGCCGTAATCTTTGCTACGTTGATCCTGATTTCGGATCAATAAAGCGATTGGCGTTCCAGTCGTTTTCCCTTGATAAACACCGGACAAGATCTCAACGGTATCTGGCTCCTGCCGCTGAGTCACGTGGCGAGATGTCCCGGGGCGGCGGCGATCAAGTTCCGGCTGAATGTCTTCTTCAGACAACTCTAAACCCGGGGGACAGCCATCAATCACACAACCAATTGCCGGACCATGTGATTCACCAAAAGTTGTAACTGTAAATAGCGTACCAAAAGTGTTACCTGACATAATATTTTGCGATAAAGGTTGAAAACGAAATTTAAATCATTTTAACAGCCTTAACGCTGACACTCTACGTATTCAACAGTATTAGAAATAGAAAGCTGTGTTCAGGCACTGCCGGGAACGCGGTCAAAATCATGGGGCTATGCAGATCAGCAAGCGTTAGAAACTACTCGAAAACGATCTAAAGCGCTATAAAGCACAAATAATGTTTTATTATTGCCAAAGAAGAATACATGACGCTTGGCGGCTATCACTTTTAGTGTCATAGTTCCATAAGAATCAAATAACGCAGGTCTTGCACAGAATATATGCCAAGCATGGAGCCGTATTTCAGATGAATTCAACGATCCACTCTTCCGAAGACGATCTGGTTTTTCTTGATGAACCAGAACAAGATGAGTTTTCGGCAGCGTCCAAGCCACATTCAAGCTGGCGGGTCATGATCATTGATGATGATCCTGATGTCCACTCCGCGACAACTTTTGCTCTTGGCAGCCTTGAAATTCAACATCGCTCTCTCAGCTTTCTGCATGCCTATTCTGCGGAAGAAGCACGCAACATTTTAAAAACTGAAACAGATATTGCGATTATTTTGCTTGATGTCGTCATGGAGCAAGAGGATGCCGGCTTGCAATTAGTGAACTACATTCGCAAGACCCTGGAACTGGCAGACGTTCGTATCATTCTGAGAACTGGTCAACCGGGTTATGCACCAGAGATAGACGCAATCCGAGATTACGACATCAATGACTACAAAACCAAATCTGAATTAACTCGCACTAAACTTTACACAGCGGTAACATCGGCAATTCGTTCCTACGAACAAATCTGTTCAATTAGCGCGAGCCGACGCGGCCTCGAGACCATTATCGCCGCGAGTACAGAACTCATGGCAACGCATGGCCTTAAAAATTTTGCAACTGGCGTATTGACTCAAATTACCGGCTTACTGGGATTGACTGCGCAAGGTTTTGTTTGCGCCCGACAAAACCCACTAGGAAAAGACACTGAAGCAGAAGAATTACGCATTATTGCTACCACCCCGCACTTCGCAACGATGCAAGATGAAGCACTGACCGCCGTCAATGACATCAATACACTCGATATCGTGTCCAGATCACTGGCTGAACACAAAAGCATCTACGAGAATACCGCGACGGCACTCTATTTTAACAATGTCGCAAAGAAAGACTTCACGCTTTACCTCGAAACAGGATTACGTCTTAACGAATTGGATAAACGTCTGTTGGACGTATTTTGCGGGAACGTCTCTGTCGGCTTAGATAACATTGTCTTAAATTCCCGGCTTCATAATTACGCGTTCTATGATTTGCTTACTGGTTTATCAAATCGGCTGAGGTTATTGCAGACGCTCAACGAAACTTTGGCCTCAGACTTAAAAGGTCGCAGTGCACTCTCATTGATTGACATTGATCACTTCGCCGAAACGAATGACGCGCTTGGACATCAATTTGGCGACCTACTTCTCTCGTCCGTCGCACAACGCTTACTCAAAACGTTTGGACAAACCTGCCATCTGGCGCGCGTTGGTAGTGATACTTTTGCCTTATTAGGCGACCAGGAATTAGTTTGCCCAGATAAAATTCTCGCGTTATTTAACACGCCTTTCGACGTGGATCGGCAAGAAGTTCAATTGACGGCGACCATAGGCCTCATCAAACTAGATGAATACGATGGCGATGGATCAGAAGCCTTAAAAGATACCAATATCGCACTTAAACGCGCCAAAACACATCAACGCGGTGGTTTTGAGTACTTTACGCGCAATATGGGTGTAGAAATTCGTGAACGAGTTTTACTGATGCACGCCTTACGCGCGGCGTTTGAACACGAACGATTATTTCTGGTCTACCAGCCTCAGATTGATATGGTCAGCGGCAAAGTTCTCGGTGCTGAGGCTCTGCTTCGTTGGAGGACAGATGAAGGAAAATTTGTTCCTCCGGATCAATTCATACCAATCGCTGAGTACTCAGGTTTGATCGTGGATATCGGCGAATGGGTGCTGCGTAGTGCCTGTCATGAATTGGTTCACCTGAGAAGTTTAGGCTATCTGGATTTCCAGATGGCGATTAACGTTTCTCAGGCTCAGTTTTCACATCCGCTTTTTATGCAGACCCTGCACAATGCTTTAAAAGAGACAAATGCACCGCCGGAATTTGTTGAACTCGAGATTACCGAATCGATGGCGATGAAGGATCCGGATCTTCTGATCAAAACCTTGCACCAAATAAAGCAATTGGGCGTCAGCATTTCAATTGACGACTTCGGCACTGGTTTTTCCTCGCTGAGCCATCTCCAAAAACTCGATGTCGATAAACTAAAAATTGACCGCGCTTTTGTCAATGACATACGACTCGACACGAATGAAGGCAGCATCGCAAAAATGATTGTACAACTCGGCCAAAATCTTGGGCTGGCGATCATTGCAGAAGGTGTTGAGAATCAAATGCAGGCCGATACTTTGGTAAGCTTCGGCTGTCATTTAGCACAGGGTTATTTATATGCAAAACCGCTAACACGCGACGATTTACATCTCTGGTTAAAGCAAAAACAAGCGAACTAAGCTTCGTTTTGATTTGCGCCACGACAATAACGAAAGCCAAACGATAGGCGCCGCGCCACAACCGCGTCGCCTATTTTTCATTCTATCCTCCTGATTTTGCTGTCTATCGCATAGCGATAGCGAGTTCAAACAGAATTCTCTAAAGTAACTCTACCGATTAAGTAACAGCAAAATGATGCTTAAATTTGCCACGGCTAACAATCAGGCGATTGCGCATATAAAAACTGAGGGCACATAATGAATCCGACCACTACCCAAACGATCAAAGATTTACTGAAAGATGTTCGCCTTTGGCTCAGTATCAGCTTCGACAAGACCGCCGCATGGGTCAGCAAACTCTCTTGGTGGAAATTCTTCCTATTCGCCGTTTTTACATTGACCGGGGGCGCCATTGTCCAAGACGCGCTTTTCCCCTCAGAAGAAAATGTTGTTATTACCAAAAGTAAGCACACGCCCAAATCAAAAAATAATGCCCCCATTTTGGATGGTGATACCAATATTGAGATTGATGACACCGGTATTCACATCAAAAAAGCCAACGGTAACGGCAAAACCAAGCAAATAGATATAGAGGGAACTAAAATATCTGGCGATACAGAAGTCGATACTTCTCCTGCCCAAACAACGCCACCTACACCACCATCTTCACCAGCGTCTGAAAATGACAAAGGCAATAGCCAAGGCCAGGACATTCATATTAAATTGCCACCGGAACTTGCAAAAGAGATTGGTGATGATATCAACAACGCCGTTGCCGATGCCGCCGATGAAGAAGTCCGAAGCTACAAAAAGACATCTTCCAAATGGTTCATGAATTTTGTACTACTCTCGGTCTTTGGCTTGTTTGGCATGAAGATACTAATGGGAGGTAAATTCAGAGCAGAAGAAAAGGCCAGAGCTGCGGGCTTAGCTGCAGAGCGCGAATCGCTTTTGCGACAAGTGAGCGAAGCACAAATGCAAATGATGCAAGCACAAGTGGAACCTCACTTTCTTTTTAACACTTTAGCTTCGGTCGAATATCTGATCGAAACAGATCCTCCACGCGCAGCAGCCATGCAACGCAGTTTAATCAGTTATCTGCGCGCCGTCTTACCACAAATGCGTGAAAACGCCACTACGACGAATTTGGGGCGTGAGGCAGATATGATTAAGTCTTACCTCGATTTACTAAAAATGCGCATGGAAGAAAGACTGAACGTCGATTTCGTCATGCCAGAAGGTCTGCGTAGCGCATCGTTTCCGCCAATGATGCTGCAATCATTGGTTGAAAATGCAATAAAACACGGTTTGGAATGCAAAGAAGATGGCGGCACGATCCAATTCAGAGCGGAAGTAGCCCATAATAAATTACGTGTTTCAGTCATTGATGACGGTCTGGGATTCGGCGCAATGCCTAGCAATGGCACTGGTCTTGGGTTACAAAATATCCGCGAAAGGTTAAAGTTGATTTATAAAGAAAAAGGCCAAATAATCATTACACCCAATCAACCTAGCGGTGTTTGCGTTACCATAGAAATTCCCTACGAATTAGCCAATTAATAATATTATGCCTACCGCAATTCTTGCTGACGACGAAAGACTCATGCGCGATCAACTCAAATCTCGCTTGGAACAAGTATGGCCAGATTTGGAGATTCTGGAAGAAGCGAAGAATGGAGAAGAAGCCATTCAACTCGTTGAGAAACACCACCCAGATTTGGTTTTTTTGGATATTCGTATGCCGGTAAAAACTGGTTTGGAGGCCGCCAAAGAAATCGGCAATAAAGCGCATATTGTTTTCATTACTGCCTATGACCAATATGCCATCGAAGCCTTTGATCATGGCGCAGTCGACTACGTTCTCAAACCGGCCGATGTTGAACGTCTAAGTAAGACGGTCGAGCGCCTCAAGACTCGCCTGACCAACCAGACGCAACCAAACGATATGAGCGCCATGCTAAGCCAACTGGCCAAGCAAATGGGCATCGTCAGCAAACCGAATTACCTCCAATGGATTCAAGCATCCATTGGTCAAGAATTGCGCTTGATACCTGTAGAAGAAATTTTATTTTTCCAATCGGACGAGAAATATACACGAGTACAAACAGCCACCTATGAGGCATTGATTCGTAAGCCCGTCAGAGATCTATCTGAAGAACTTGATCCAGCTTTATTCTGGCAAATTCATCGATCAACTTTAGTGAATGCAAAAGCAATCTCGGGCGTCGTCAGAGATTTACGTGGACGTCATCTGGTACAAATCAAAGGTTTGACTGAAAAGCTGGAAGTATCGAGAAGCTTCGTGCATCTGTTTAAGCAGATGTAATCAAGCAATTGCTTTAAAACAAAAACCGCATAGACAAAGTCTTATGCGGTTTTTTTATGCAATGTTAAGAACTCGGCTTAACCAATCACATAAGTTGATGTCCTATCCACCAAGCAACCGCAGCAACGAACGCTGATGCGGGGATAGTTAAAATCCAAGCCCACACAATATTTCCTGCGACACCCCAGCGCACGGCAGACATCTTTTGTGCAGACCCCACACCCACAATCGCACCAGTGATGGTGTGCGTTGTAGATACTGGAATGCCCATTGCAGTCGCTATAAACAACGTAATAGCACCACCGGTTTCCGCGCAAAATCCCCCAACTGGTTTGAGTTTGGTAATTTTTTGCCCCATTGTTTTCACAATACGCCAGCCGCCAAATAAAGTACCTAAACCAATGGCGGTATAGCAGAGCGCGATCACCCAAACAGG
Organism: Undibacterium sp. SXout20W; assembly: GCF_049340285.1. Taxonomy (NCBI): domain Bacteria; kingdom Pseudomonadati; phylum Pseudomonadota; class Betaproteobacteria; order Burkholderiales; family Oxalobacteraceae; genus Undibacterium; species Undibacterium sp. SXout20W. The sequence goes on from NZ_JBMPPH010000013.1 coordinate 28,846, forward strand.
AATACTTTCATTTGGCGCAAGTCGACCACTTGCGATTAACAGCATCCAAATAATACCAATCGTTTTTTGCGCATCATTACCACCATGCCCCAGGCTATACATTGAGGCCGAGAACAGTTGCAAACGGCGAAACCATCTATCCACTTTACTCGGTGTCGAACGCACAAACAGCCACGACACGATAAGCATCATGATTGATCCAAGCAAAAAACCCAATAATGGCGAAACAACAATGAAAACGATGGTTTTAATCAGACCAGATGCAACCAAACTACCGGTACCTGATTTTGCCACTGCAGCACCAACTAAACCACCAATCAATGCATGCGACGAGGAAGACGGAATTCCAAAATACCAAGTAACCAGGTTCCAAAACACAGCGCCCATCAAAGCGCCAAAGATCACATATTGATCAACGATAGATGGATCTATCGTACCCTTACCCACCGTTGCCGCAACAGTCAATGGGAAAAATAAAACGGCAATAATATTAAAAACAGCAGCCATCGCCACAGCAGTTTGTGGCTTCAAGACGCCTGTAGAAACGACCGTTGCAATTGCATTAGCCGCATCATGAAAACCATTCATGAAGTCAAACAAGATTGCCAGAGCAATCAAAAAAACAAGTACTTGTATGCTAATCTGGAAGGTGTGCATGGGGAAAATCACTTCTAATTTAATTACCCTCAGGCGAGGGTAAAATTCTTCTCACAACAGTGCAGCATCACATGAAACTTTGCATTCATCGTGACACGTCAGCATTACAATCAGGCATTCTCAACAATAATGCCTTCAATAATATTGGCAACATCTTCGCAGCGATCGGTCACTGTTTCTAAGATTTCATAAATCGCTTTTAATTTTATGAGATTACGTACGTCTGGCTCGTCGCGGAACAATTTTGACATAGCGGCACGCATTACGTGATCAGCATCCGATTCGAGGCGATCGATTTCCTCACAGATCGTCAGAATTTCGCGTGAGTTACTCATGTTATTCAACAGAGCAACAGCAGCTTTCACTTTCATCGAGCAAGCAAGACATAACTCAGCCAGGCGTTTAGCTTCCGGAGTAATTTCACGAATATCATATAAGGAAATAGTTTGCGCTGCATCTTCCAGCAAATCCAGAATATCATCCATGCGCGTGATCAGCTTGTGAATATCATCGCGATCTAATGGTGTTATAAAGGTTTTATGTAACAACTCTATGGTGCTGTATGTAACAGCATCAGCTTGCTTCTCAATGGTTTCAATCGCGTGCACACGGATTTCAAGATCATCAAAATTCGTCATTAAAGCAAGCATTTCTTTTGAACCTTTTACGCATAATTCTGCGTGTTGGTTAAAGAGTTCAAAGAATTTGCCTTCGGTAGGCATCAAGCGTCCAAACATTTTTTTCTCACTGAAAATAGAAAACTAATCGGGTTATTACTCAAACACACGCCATGTAAGAACGTATGCGTTTAAAAACTAATGATAGATGAAAGATGATGGGTGATGAATGATGGTCATCGATCCATCCAACTTTACTCTAGTCACGTATTTTTATTTACTAATTATTGAAACCGTTTATTCGTTATCGCCAAACACCGACAAAGAACCAACGTAATTATCAAACTTGGTATATTCCCCGAGGAAGGTCAAACGCACGCTGCCAATCGGTCCGTTACGTTGCTTACCAATGATAATTTCTGCAGTACCTTTGTCGGGTGAATCAGGGTTATATACCTGATCACGATAAATGAACATAATCACGTCAGCATCCTGCTCAATCGCACCAGATTCACGCAAATCTGACATGACCGGTCGCTTATTCGGGCGTTGCTCCAGTGAGCGATTTAACTGAGAGAGCGCGATGACCGGACAATTTAATTCTTTTGCCAATCCCTTCAGATTTCGGGAAATCTCAGAAATCTCTGTCGCACGATTTTCACCAGCAACGTTGGCGGACATCAACTGTAAGTAATCGACAATAATCAAACCTAGCTTGCCACATTGCCGAGCCAAACGGCGTGAGCGCGCACGTAATTCAATGGAACTTAATGCTGGCGTCTCGTCAATGTACAGCTGTGCATCATTCATCTTTTGAATGGCGTGCGTTAAACGCGGCCAATCTTCATCACTCAACTTACCAACACGCAGACGACTTTGATCCAAGCGCCCGACAGAACCAAGCATACGCATCGCCAACTGTGCACCGCCCATCTCCATCGAGAATACAGCAACTGGCAAGCCACTATCAATCGCGACGTTTTCACCAATATTGAGCGAAAAAGCTGTTTTACCCATGGATGGACGGCCGGCAACAATAATCAAATCACCTGGCTGTAAACCAGAAGTCATTTTATCCAGATCGACGAAACCAGTCGGCACACCAGTAATATCGTTTTGATTATCACGGTTATATAACTCGTCGATACGCTCAACGACTTGCGTCAGTAATGGCTGAATCGCCTGGAAACCTTGCGCGCCACGCGAGCCCTCTTCAGCGATCGCAAAAATTTTCGATTCAGCCTCATCAAGCATTTGCTTAACTTCTTTACCTTGCGGATTAAACGCGTTGCCAGCGATTTCATCAGAGACCGTAATTAATTTTCGCAACACGCCGCGGTCACGCACGATCTCGGCATACCGACGGATATTCGCTGCGGAAGGAGTGTTTTGCGCAAGAGCATTCAGATAACTCAAGCCGCCAACATCGTCTGCTTTTCCAGCGCCATTGAGCGCTTCAAAGACGGTAATAACGTCCGCCGGCTTGGAACCATTGATCAACTTCACCATGCATTGAAAGATGATGCGATGGTCGTAGCGATAAAAATCATCCTCACCAATAAAGTCGGCGATCCTGTCCCATGCGGCGTTATCTAGCAATAAGCCACCGAGAACAGATTGCTCTGCTTCAATGGAATGTGGGGGGACGCGGATGGCGTCAAGTTGGGGATCAGAAGCTGCTTTCATGGCGCGCATTATACCTGCTAAATCGGCTTATGATAGGATACAACTAACGAGGACGACGCAATGTTTATATCAAACAACATTGTGATAATAATTTAAATCAATTATTCCATCCATAAAAAAAGCCGGGCGAACCCGGCTTTTTTTGAATTGAAAGAACAGCTTATTAAGCTTGCTCGCCAATTACGGCAACAGTAACGTTCACAACTACGTCTGTATGCAAAGCAACAGAAACAGAGTGATCGCCAACAGTTTTCAATGGACCTTGTGGCAAACGAACTTGCGATTTCTCAACAGCAACACCTTGCTTAGCCAACGCTTCAGCGATGTCGAAGTTAGTAACAGAGCCAAACAAACGACCATCAACACCCGCTTTTTGGGAAATTTGAACGGTAGAACCTTCCAGTTTTTCGCCTTGAGCTTGAGCCGCTGCCAATTTTGCTGCTGCTGCTTTTTCCAACTCTGCGCGCTTCGCTTCAAATTCAGCGATAGCCGTTGCAGTTGCACGGCGAGCCATGCGTTGTGGGATCAAGAAGTTACGAGCGTAACCGTCTTTTACTTTAACTACATCACCGAGGTTGCCGAGATTAACGACTTTATCCATCAGAATAACTTGCATATTTTTCTCCTAGTACTTGTCGTCAATTACGCTGTGTGCAGATCAGTGTAAGGCAACAACGCTAAATAACGTGCGCGCTTAATCGCTGTATCAACTTGACGTTGGTACAAAGCTTTAGTACCAGTCAAACGTGCTGGCATAATTTTGCCGTTTTCTTGCACGAAATCTTTCAATGTGTCGATATCTTTGTAATCAACTTTTTCTACATGTGCTGCTGTGAAGCGGCAGAATTTTTTGCGCTTGAACAAAGGATTTTGTTGTTGACGCTTTTGCTTCAATTTGCTTTTATCAAATTTTTTACCGAATGCCATGTCAGGCTCCTAATCTAGTAAATGTGTCCCGATTTCATTAATGTGAAACACGAGACTTTTGCTGTTGCGATTTTTGCGTGCTAAAAATCCAGTGAATTCCGTTTCAACATCCAATGGCAAGTCATTGAATTGTTTAGAAATAAGTCCAGCTGCCTGGGCATTAATTTCAAACTCGACGATTCGCTCAATGTTTGCTTCTCGCTGTTTTGCGCTATGCATCAGAATAGCTGCTGCAATAGGCACTCCAGCTGGCGTATACCGCAATGCTGATTTCTCAATAATGCGTGCCACAAGCTTGAATTGGTTCACTCTCTTCTTATACGACCTTTTTCAAATCAAAATTAAGCAGCTGGTGCTTCAACGCGTTGTGCTTTCGCTGCGTCTTCTTTTTGAACGGCTTTCATCATTGGTGATGGAGCTGTTTCAGCTTTTTTCATTTTGACTGTCAGGTGACGCAGAACGGCATCATTGAATTTGAATGCTGTTTCCAGCTCAAGCAATGTTTCTGCATCGCACTCGATGTTCATACAAACATAGTGTGCTTTAGCCAATTTTTGAATCATGTAAGCCAATTGACGACGGCCCCAGTCTTCAACGCGGTGAACCTGACCACCACGTGCAACAACGCTAGCTTTGTAACGTTCGATCATTGCAGGAACTTGCTCGCTTTGATCGGGATGTACAATAAATACGATTTCATAATGACGCATATATTCTCCTTGTGGACAATAAAAATAGCCTGCCTCGGCGTCAAGACGAGTGCAGGAAGAGGAAAGCCGATGATAATAACCCACTTTTTTAATTTATTCAATTATTTCAAGCACATAGATAGCAAATGCGCGCAAAGAAGGTGGCTTGATCAATTTTATACAACATTTTCTGATTAATACACCACATAGGCAACCTAGCGAAACCCAAAGAAACAGACCAGACACCAAGGATTACTTTTGTATAAACCCCAATTAAGTTAAAAATTTCCTTGCACATATTGCTGCACTGTATAAAAATACAGACTGTTTATACATACAGCGCTATCATGGCGCGGCACATCCCATGCTAAAGCTTACCGCCCGCCAGGAGCAGATCCTGAATCTCATCAAGGATGCCATCCAAAACACCGGCTTCCCCCCGACTCGCGCAGAAATCGCAACCGAACTTGGCTTTCGTTCAACCAATGCGGCAGAAGAACACTTGCAAGCACTCGCCAGAAAAGGCGTCATAGAAATTGCCGCAGGCACTTCACGCGGGATTCGCCTGTTAGAGTCAGAATTATCGAACCACATCACTGGAACATCATTCAACCTATCTCACCCAGCCATCACACAATTTAGCCTGCCACTCGTCGGACGCGTGGCCGCAGGCTCACCAATTCTGGCGAGCGAGCACATCGAAGCAAGTTACCAGGTAGATCCGGCCTTATTTTCAGCGAGGCCAGATTTTTTACTCAAGGTACGCGGCATGTCGATGCGTGATGCAGGCATTCTTGATGGCGATCTATTGGCAGTCAAGAAAACCGACAGCGCCCGTAATGGCCAAATTATCGTCGCCAGACTGGGCGACGATGTCACCGTAAAACGATACAAAAAAACCGGCAACCAGATCGAATTGATCCCGGAAAATCCCGATTATTCCACCATTAAAATCAGCGATCAGGAAGCAGATTTTTCATTGGAAGGTCTGGCAGTCGGCTTGATGCGAAACTGGGTTTAAGCCACCATCAATTAAGTTGAATTAAATCGGAAGTGTCCGTACAAAAATCATTCGATTGAATATTGGATGTAGCAGTACGGCACTGCAATAGTGATGATAATTTGAAGACCTGTCGACTGCGCTCACTACTCAGACGGCGCAAGCTACCAAAAAATCTAACCGGCTTAAAATGCCGAGCACCCCTAGCCTAATCTGGCGGCATTAAGAAACCAAGCCAACGATGCTTTTTACATTTACTGGCACGGTTTTGAAAAATGTAGACAGTACCATGTCAGGATTTCCGTCGTTTTAAATACTCTACGTTACGACATTGGATAAACTCAATTAACAAGACCACCTAACCAACAGTCGAATAAAAGTTAATTTAGCCATAGCCATAGCCATTTGCCATCCCGTCGCAAATACAGTGACTCCCAGATATACAGTGACAACACTGAAAACCCATACAAAATTCATCACTTCCGTCTGGCTTTCTCGCCACTTTGAATATAAAAATACTTTTTGTTTTGAGTCAAATATCTGAAAAATACCTTTTATCGCTGTCCTGCTACTAATTTGCAATAACGGTAACTGAATAGTCATCGGGTTCAGCGATCGTTGAGAGTTCAATGCAAAAAAACTTATTAATTTTTTGTATTTTTTAAGTTTTAACTTTCGTTATATCTCTCGCTTAGATGGTGCTATTATATGTCTTTTGTTGTAAATATAACAATTTTATGCATGAATAAATTTTAAAGTTATTTTGTCATTTCCACGCTACCACCAAATGGAAAGTAACTTTCACCCCAATAAACTGCTTTCATATATCTAAATTAGAAAGAGACTAAAATGCGAAAAATCGTTCCATTTGTTGTGCTCCTACTGCTATTGTGGCAATCAAATCCAGCGTTCTGCGAACATAAATTCCAGCCAAACGTTCTACGCGAGAAAAATGGTCTCAATTGGAACGCAATCATGTCAGATCAAGAGACTGGTCAGCTTAGTTTGATAGGTCAAATTTCCCCTAATACTGGTGATCTTTTAAGAGCTAGTGTTGAACCAAACCTGATGGCAAAAGATTTAATGATTGATTCTATGGGAGGCGACGCTGACGCAAGTTTCGCTATATCCAAAATGATGAAAAAAAGAAACTTAAATATTATCGTCGATGGTAGATGCCTCTCTGCTTGCGCCCAAATTTTATTTGTGTCTGCAAAGAAAAAAACTGTTCTAAAAGATTCGATTATCGGTGTTCACGAGCCATTTATTTATTATCAAGAGGCAGGTCAAAGAAAGGCAGTTGCCTACCAAGATGCAGAAATCGTCGTCACTGCAGCGAAGGACACACAGGCACTAGATGGGATTAAAAAAATGAAAGAGAATTTCCAAGACTTATACAAGGAAGCTGGTGTATCTGAAAATATGTATGCACCTTATTCACACTATTTATCAAATAGAAAAAAGATTTTTGGTGCCGATTTTTTGAATTTCAACGTCTTTTCACCAAGTTGTCCTGCTATTCGTATGTGGGCTTTAAATAAGCGCCAATTGATAGAATTCGGTGTAAAGGACATTGGCGATTTTTGGTACCCAAATACTCCACATGAACAAGAGCAAATAGTTGCTAAATTTAAGCTTCCAAAGGGATCAATATTTTTTGGAGAAGCAGATTCTCTCGAAAATCTGTGTAAAGAAAGCTCAAGTAATGCACTACTTAGGAAATTTTACGATGTAGTTGCGATTGCTCGAAGGTTCTAAAAAGTAAAGCTTATTTTTATGTGTTCAACGCCGAGAGTCGGGAGCGTGTTAAAAATTCTGCGTAGGTTTGGTAGTCTTATTTCGATAGTTGTCAGTTGCCGACATACAGATGAGCTCCGCTTTGAATAGTGAAAAACATATAGCTTGAAGCCTCTGCCGATTACCCCACCCTTTAGATTTGCCCCGCAAAAAAAGAACAACACATTCTAGCCATTCATCAACTCGGCCAATAAATTTCCACCAAGATAATATTTATAACGGCAACTCGCAATGGGCTCAAAATAAAGCCCGAGCTTGAAAACGAGTTCTAAAAATAAAAATGCCCGAAAATTAATCGGGCATTTTTAAGACTTCAAAAAGATTTCTTATTACTGCTTAATGTTTCACTACAGTTAAATCTTTTGTCGCATCTACTGCGGTAGCTGCAGCGACTTCTGCTTCGATTTCAGGCAAGGGCTCAGGTTGACGCTCCAGCGCAATTTCCAGCACTTTATCGATCCAACGTACTGGCACAATCTCCAGTTTGTTTTTGACGTTATCAGGTATCTCTGCCAGATCTTTTGCATTCTCTTCTGGAATCAAGACCGTTTTGATGCCACCGCGATGTGCAGCCAGCAGCTTCTCTTTGAGGCCACCGATTGGCAGCACTTCGCCACGCAAGGTAATCTCACCCGTCATTGCCACATCTGCGCGAACTGGAATGCCCGTAAACACGGACACCAATGCAGTGGTCATCGCAATACCAGCCGATGGTCCATCTTTTGGCGTTGCCCCTTCAGGGACGTGAATGTGGATATCACTTTTCTCGAAAACATCCGCCTTGATACCAAGTCGTTTAGCACGGCTACGAACCACGGTACGAGCTGCCTCGATCGATTCCTTCATCACATCGCCTAGTGTACCAGTGCGTATCACGCCACCCTTGCCTGGCATCGCTACGGCTTCAATCGTCAACAAATCGCCGCCAACTTCAGTCCAGGCCAGTCCAACCACTTGCCCGATTTGGTTGTCTTTGACTGCCACACCAAAATCGTAACGACGAACACCCAGGTATTTGTCGAGATTTTTTGAAGTAATCGTCGCTTTTTTCTCATTTTTCTTGAGCAAAAGCATTTTCACGACTTTGCGGCAAATCTTAGAAATTTCGCGTTCCAATGAGCGCACGCCAGCTTCGCGAGTGTAGTAACGAATGATGTCGCGAATCGCACTTTCTGCGACGCTGATTTCCGCTTCCTGCAAACCATTATTTTTGATTTGCTTTTGCAACAAATAACGTTGCGCGATGCTGGTCTTTTCGTCCTCCGTGTACCCTGACAAGCGTATCACTTCCATACGATCCAGCAAAGCTGCCGGAATATTGTAGGAATTCGAGGTTGCCACAAACATCACATCAGACAAGTCAAAATCAACTTCGATATAGTGATCAGAGAACGTATGATTTTGCTCGGGATCTAACACTTCCAGCAAAGCCGACGATGGATCGCCGCGGAAATCAGCACCCATCTTATCGACTTCATCAAGCAAGAATAATGGATTACGCACCCCGACTTTTGCCAGGCTTTGCAAAATTTTTCCCGGCATAGAACCGATATAGGTACGGCGATGACCGCGAATCTCCGCCTCATCTCGCACGCCGCCGAGTGCCATACGAACGAACTTGCGATTCGTTGCACGTGCAATCGATTGACCCAGCGAAGTTTTACCCACACCTGGAGGACCAACGAGACACAAGATTGGCGCTTTCAGTTTATCAACGCGTTGCTGAACAGCGAGATATTCCAAAATGCGTTCTTTCACCTTATCGAGACCGTAATGTTCATCCTCAAGTACTTTCTCGGCATTGGCAAGGTCATTATTGACCTTGGATTTTTTCTTCCAAGGCAAGCCAACGATGGTGTCGATGTAGTTACGCACTACGGTCGCTTCAGCGGACATTGGCGACATCATTTTCAGCTTCTTAAGCTCGTTTAAAGCCTTATCACGCGCTTCTTTAGGCATTTTAGCGGCGATGATCTTTTTCTCAAGCTCATCAATATCTGCACCTTCTTCGCCCTCGCCCAATTCTTTCTGAATCGCTTTGACTTGCTCGTTCAGATAGTATTCGCGCTGTGATTTTTCCATCTGGCGCTTAACGCGACCACGGATACGCTTCTCAACTTGCAGAATATCCAACTCACCCTCAAGCTGTCCGAGCAAATGTTCAAGGCGTTTGGCAACACTGAAAATTTCCAAAATAACCTGCTTTTGCTCCAACTTAAGCGGCAAATGAGCAGCAATCGTGTCCGCCAAACGGCCAGCATCATCGATACCAGACAAGGATGCCAAAATCTCAGGAGGAATTTTTTTATTTAACTTAACGTATTGATCAAATTGTTGAACAATCGCTCGGCGCATTGCCTCTACTTCAGAATCATCTTCCTCAACCGCTGCAACCGGCGTCAGATCAGCAGTGAAATGTGATTCGGAGTCATAAATTTTGTGGATACGGGCGCGTTGTGCGCCTTCCACCAATACTTTGACCGTACCATCCGGCAACTTCAGCATTTGCAAAATATTGGCAACACAGCCTATTTCGTAAATATCATCAGCCGACGGCTCATCTTTTGCCGCTGCTTTTTGCGCAGCAAGCATAATACTTTTACCTTGATCCATCGCTGCCTCCAAAGCCTTAATCGACTTTGGACGTCCTACAAACAGCGGAATAACCATATGGGGGAATACAACCACATCTCGCAACGGCAGCAGAGGCAGTTGGATTTGCTCGGGATTCAGAGTAGTCGTCATGGCGCACCTTTCGTAAATACTAGTTGTTAATGTTGGCGCACAAGGGCAAAACACAAGCCCATCACTTAAAAAACAATAAAAAAAGCCACGCAGAGTGAAACTCCGGGTAGCTTTGCGATTGAAGCTAAGATTTATTTGAACTTATTCTACTGCGAATCAAAATAAATCGCACAATAACCATAAAAAAAAGGGGAAATAATCCCCTTTTTAGCAAAAAACCTAATGCCAATTAATGTTGCGCGCCAGATACCTTAGGCTGATCCTGATAAATCAACAACGGCTTCGCACCGTTGGTAATCGTACCTTCATCAATAACAACCTTCTCGACGTTTTGATGACTAGGCAAATCGTACATGACATCGAGAAGCGCATGCTCAAGAATCGAACGCAAACCGCGCGCGCCAGTCTTACGTGCAATCGCTTTCTTAGCAATCGCCTGCAAAGCCGCCGGACGGATTTCCAATTCAGTACCTTCCATCTCGAGCAACTTGGCGTATTGCTTGATTAAGGCATTTTTTGGCTCAACCAAAATCTGGATCAAAGCCGCCTCGTCCAATTCGTTCAAAGTGGCAATCACTGGCAAACGACCTACCAATTCTGGAATCAGACCAAATTTGATCAAATCTTGCGGCTCAGCATCTTGCATGACCTGACTTGCACTCTTCTCAGTCTGACTCTTCACACTAGCAGAGAAACCAATACTGCTGCGCTCAGAACGGTCAGAAATAATCTTCGCCAAGCCATCAAACGCACCGCCACAGATAAACATGATGTTGGTCGTATCAATCTGTATAAAATCTTGATTTGGGTGCTTACGACCACCTTGTGGTGGCACAGATGCCATTGTGCCCTCCACCAGCTTAAGCAAGGCCTGCTGCACGCCTTCACCAGAAACGTCGCGGGTAATGGATGGGTTGTCTGATTTACGTGAAATCTTATCAATTTCATCAATGTACACAATGCCTTTTTGCGCACGCTCGACTTCATAATTGCAATTTTGCAGCAATTTTTGAATAATATTTTCTACGTCCTCACCAACATAACCAGCCTCGGTCAAGGTTGTTGCATCCGCAATCACGAACGGCACATTCAACATTCTTGCCAGCGTCTGCGCCAGCAAGGTCTTACCGGAACCAGTAGGCCCAACCAGCAAGATATTACTCTTCGCCAACTCTACATCATCCTTTTTACCTAAGTGCTTCAGGCGCTTGTAATGATTGTAGACGGCGACAGCAAGAATGCGCTTTGCATTTACCTGGCCGATCACGTACTGATCCAGCAAATCCGTAATCTCTTGCGGTGTTGGTAGCTCAGTTTTAGCACTAGCAATATTGTCGATTTCAGACACTTCGTCACGAATGATGTCATTACATAAATCTATGCATTCATCGCAAATAAAGACTGAGGGCCCGGCAATTAGTTTCTTAACCTCATGTTGACTCTTGCCACAAAATGAGCAATAGAGCAGTTTTTCACCACTGGAGGATTTTTTATCGGGCATAGTACGAATATGAAAAAACAAAATTAATTAGGTCGGAATTGAAAGCATATTACCTGCAAAAACAGTTTTAGTCATTGCATGATCTAAGTTTGCCCTATATTCCAATTCTATAGAACTGAATAAAAAAACGCCCGACCTTTTTAGGAGCGGGCGTTCATCCAATTCAGTGCGATCAAGCGCGATGCGTCAGCACTTTATCAATTAAACCGTATTCGACTGCTGCATCAGCTGACATGAAATTATCACGATCAGTATCTTTTGCTATTTGATCAAGACTACGACCAGTTTTTTCAGCCAAAATACCATTTAAACGTTCACGTAAATACAAAATCTCACGAGCCTGAATTTCAATGTCAGACGCCTGACCCTGAGCACCACCTAGTGGCTGATGAATCATCACGCGTGAATTAGGCAATGAAAAGCGTTTACCTTTAGCACCAGAAGCCAGTAAAAATGCACCCATTGACGCTGCCAATCCAGTACACAAAGTCGAGACGTCCGGCTTGATGAACTGCATCGTATCGTAGATCGCCATCCCTGCAGAAACAGAACCACCGGGAGAATTGATATACAAAGAAATATCTTTATCTGGGTTTTCGCTCTCTAAAAACAACAATTGAGCAACCACCAGATTTGCGGTTTGATCATTAACCGGACCAACCAGGAAAATCACACGTTCCTTAAGCAGACGTGAATAGATATCATAAGAACGCTCACCACGCCCACTCTGCTCTATCACCATAGGCACCATGCCCAGCATATTTGTATCCAACGCCGAATTACGGATGATGCCTGTCATGTGATTTCCTTTTATTCAAACTTACGCTTGCGCGTTGTTACCCATCAATTCGTCGAATGGCAAAACTTTGTCTGAAACTTTCGCTTTGCTCAGTACATAGTTAACGACGTTTTCTTCTAAAACAAGGGCTTCAACTTCCGCTAAACGATTACGATCGCTGTAGTAGTATTTTACAACTTGCTGAGGATCTTCGTAGCTTTGAGCGAAATCTTCGACTTGCGCTTTGATTTGATCAGCCGTTGCCTGCAAATTATTAGCCTTAACCAATTCAGCCAAGATCAGACCCAAACGTACACGACGCTCAGCTTGCGCAGCAAACAACTCCGCTGGGAATGGAACGTCTTTGACGTTCATACCACGTTGCGCCATATCTTGACGAGTCATCTCAGCCAGACGTTCGCCATCTTGTGCTACCAAAGTTTTTGGCACATCAAATTCGACCGCCTTAACCAATGCGTCCATGACGCTTTCTTTGGTTTTAGCCTTAACGCGACCTTTAACTTCGCGCTCAAGATTTTCTTTAATGTCAGTGCGCATTTTAACCAGATCACCGTCTTCGACACCCAGCATTTTGGCGAATTCTTCGTTAACTTCTGGCAAATGTGCCGACTCTAACTTGGCCAGAGTGATAGTAAATTCTGCTGTTTTACCAGCCACATCTTTACCATGATAATCTTCAGGGAATGCCAATGGGAATGTTTTAGATTCGCCAGCTTTCAGACCAATCGTTGCTGCCTCAAATTCTGGCAGCATGCGACCTTCGCCCAGCACGAAAGCGAAACCTTCAGCTTTGCCACCAGCAAATTCAACACCGTCAATCGTACCAACGAAATCGACGGTAGCACGATCACCATTTTGCGCAGTCTGATCAGCGCCGCCGTTGCCGTGCGCGCCCTCTTCGCCTTTAACGTGGAAATGCACGCGTTGCTTGCGGAGAATGTCGATTGTTTTGTCGATTTCAGCGTCGGTCACATCTGACTTAACTTGCTCAACTTCAGCAGCAGACAAATCGCCAACGACGATTTCTGGATAGACTTCGAACGTCGCATTAAACGCCAATGTGCCCTCAGCAACACCTTCAGTCGTGCTTGGCTCAATGTTAGGATAACCAGCTACGCGCAAATTATTTTCGTTAGCCGCAGCAGCGAATGCCTGGCCAACTTTGTCGTTCAATACTTCGTTTTCGACTTGATAGCCGTATTGCGCAGCAACCATTTTCATTGGCACTTTGCCTGGACGGAAGCCCGGTGCTTTGGCCGTGCGTGCACGGACCTTCAAACGCTTTTCAACTTCTGATTTCACATCAGCGATTGGAAAAGAAATCGTGAGGCGGCGTTCCAATTTATCTAAAGTTTCGACTGCAGTTGCCATGAAAATCGTCCAAATAGTAAAAATTCTGTGGTGCGAGGAGGGGGACTCGAACCCCCACACCATTGCTGGCGTCAGGACCTAAACCTGGTGCGTCTACCAATTTCGCCATCCTCGCGGGATGAGTAAGTACATGCTGAAAAACACCCAACACGGCCATTACAAAAGCAAAGGGCGACCCGAACATCTATCGTCGCCCGAAACTTGTGCATGTGGCATTACAACTCCAGCCCGATATTCTACTGGATTTTGAATCGGCATGTCTTATTTTTTTAATGCTTTTAAAAAAATATACCAAAAATTCCGTAAATTAATAACTTAAGTCAGTTTTGAGCTGGCAATTTCAGCCATCGGCGGCTACCTTGATCAAATCGAATGACCACAGCCACCGCCGCAAGTAACTACTCTGCAGACGAGATTTGCGAAGCGCTAGCCTTCCGAACCTTAAACCACGCCGCATATAACGCGGGCAAAAACAGCAAGGTCAAGCCAGTTGCGATAATCAAGCCCCCCATAATAGCAACCGCCATAGGTCCCCAAAAAACTGACCGCGACAAAGGAATCATTGCCAACACTGCAGCAGCGGCAGTCAAGATAATCGGGCGGAAACGTCGCACCGCTGACTCAATGACAGCAGTCCATGGGTCAACTCCTACACCGATATCGTGCTCAATCTGATCAATCAAAATAACAGAGTTACGAATGATCATACCGAATAGCGCAATCACCCCTAATTGCGCGACAAAGCCAAATGGTCGCTGCAGTATAAGCAAGGCCATTGCAGCCCCAGCTACACCTAACGGACCTGTCAGGAACACTAATAGCGAACGAGAAAAACTATGCAATTGCAACATCAGTAACGTAAAGATGATAAAAATCACCAGTGGCACATTAGCAGCAATAGAATCCTGCGCCTTACCGCTATCGGCGGCGGCGCCAGCCAATTCGACTTTATATCCCGGCGGTAACGCAGCGATAATCGGCGCCAATTTCGGCATGATCTGACTCGATACAGTTGGCCCCTGAATGCCATCAATCACATCCGACTGCACCGTAATTGCCCATTCGCGGCCATAACGCCAGACCACACCCGGCTCCCAAACAAGCTTAATCGTTGCCAATTGCGATAAAGGAACTGATTTTCCGCTTGCGGTTGGCATATTGGAATTGGCGAGTGCTTCAATCGTTGAACGTTCATCAATTGGCTGACGGACCACCATATCGATCAACTTATTCCCATCGCGGAACTGCCCTACCGTCGTCCCCGAAAGAATCGTATTAGCCGCCCGCATCACCGACTGCGACGTCACTCCGAGCGCGCGCAACTTATCCTGGTCGAGATCAATACGAACCACTTTGACTGATTCATTCCAGTTATCATTCACCCCGGCGGTATTTGGATTTGCCCGCATCACTTCTTTTACCTGATCAGCGATAGCGCGCACCCCAGCCACATCCAAACCCGTGACCCGGAATTGCACCGGATAGGGAACAGGTGGACCATTCGGCAATAACTTAACCCGCCCGCGAACTTCCGGAAAATCAACTTTAAATTGATGCGCGATTTTCAGACGCAATTGCTCTCGCATCTTCAGATCTTTGGCGAGCACCACGATTTGAGTGACGTTTGTTTGCGGCAAAATCTGATCTAAAGGCAAATAGAAACGCGGACTACCATTACCAACGTAGCTTGTCACACTTTCCACGCCGTCTTGCTTCTGAATAAAAGCTTCAAATTTCTTCGTTTGTTGTTCGGTTGCTTTAAAAGACGAGCCCTCGGGCAACCACAATTCCACCATTAACTCTGGACGACTTGAGTCCGGGAAAAATTGTTGTTCGATGAACTTAAATCCAAATACCCCAAGACCAAATATCGCCAAGGTAATGGCAATAGTCGTCTTACGCCATTCGACACACCACGAAACCAAGGTCCGAAACCGACTATAAAACGGTGTATCAAACAATTCATGAGACTCACCACCAACCGCGTGCGGCTTTACTTTGAGTAAAAGGAAGCCAAGATAAGGCGTGAACAATACGGCGGCAAACCATGAAATGAGTAAGGCTAACGCATTCACCGAAAACATAGAAAAGGTGTACTCTCCTGCTGCCGACTTTGCTAAGCCAATCGGCAAAAAACCCGCTGCAGTGATCAAAGTACCAGTCAACATAGGCATCGCCGTGGAGGTGTAGGCGAACGTTGCTGCATCAAAACGCGAAAACCCCTCCTCCATCTTTCTCACCATCATTTCGACGGCAATAATGGCATCATCGACCAATAAACCAAGTGCAATAATCAATGCGCCCAGCGATATTTTATGCAAATCAATATCGAGGATGTGCATAAATAAAAACGTGATAGCAAGAACCAATGGAATGGTTAAACCAACCACCAACCCCGGCCAAATATCAAGACGGAACGGCTTAGTATGCAATCCGAGCGCCAAAAAACTGACCGCCAAAACGATCACAACCGCCTCAATTAGCGTGTGAATAAATTCACCGACCGATGCTTTGACGGCATCAGGTTGATTAGTAACCTGCTCCAACTGTATTCCAACGGGTAATTTTGCTTTAACGACAGCGATCGTAGCCTGTAAATTTTTACCCATCTCAACGATGTTTCCGCCCTTCTCCATTGAGATGCCAAGGCCAACAACCTCCTTACCGTTAAAACGCATTTTGTCGCGCGGTGGGTTTTGATACTCGCGCTTTACGGTGGCAAAATCACCCAAGCGAAACGTCGTACCATTTGCCCGCAGTTGCAGACTTTCGAGATCTTTGACGGTCAATAATGCGCCCGTCACCCTTACCTGCAAATCGTTGCTGGAGGTGGTTAAGATGCCCGTTCCCTCGATGCCATTTTGAGAATTGATTTGCGAAACGATGGCATCAAAAGAGATACCCAGCTGCGAGAATTTTTTCTGCGAAAATTCAATATTTATTTTTTCGTCTTGAACACCGAATAATTCAACCTTAGCGACGGTTGGAATACGCAAAAATTGTTGACGCACAAAATCCGCGTACTCTTTTACTTGCTCCGTCGTAAAACCATCTCCAGAAAGAGCAAAAATTGAACCATAGGTATCACCAAATTCGTCATTAAAAATTGGCCCGATCACACCAGGCGGTAAGGTGCTGCGTATATCGCCTATTTTTTTTCGAACCTGATACCACGCTTGCTGAACTTCTTTCGGCGGTGTTGATTCTCTCAACTCCAACGTAATCAACGTTTCACCAGGTTTTGAATAACTCCTGATTTTTTCAATATAAGGTGTTTCTTGAAGTTTTTTCTCTAACTTATCAGTCACCTGATCGGCCATTTGCAATGCTGTTGCACCCGGCCATATTACTCGCACAACCATCGCTCTGAATGTGAACGGTGGGTCTTCATCCTGCCCCAACTTACCGTAACTAAATATCCCGCCTAACAATAAGGCTACGATCAGATATCTAGTGAGTGGGATATGCTCTAAAGCCCATTTCGACAAATTAAAACTGCCTGATTTGTTACTCATTTGGCGACTCCGGTCGTCGATGTATTGGCCTCATTAACGGGCGCTGCATCGGCAGCAAGAATTGTGACGTGCTGACCAGCTTTCAGAAAATTAACGCCCGCAGTGACGACAGTTTGCCCACTAGCTACGCCAGCAGCAATCAAGACATCTTCACCCGCAGCACCAGCAATCTGCACTGGCACCAGTTTTACGACGCCTTGCTCTACCACCCAAACAGAAGTGCTGCCCTTGTTTTGCAATAAAGCCGTCATTGGCAGTTTTATTGCTTGATTTGGATTGCGGGCAATGAAACTAACATTCGCCGTCATGCCTAAGCGAACATCGTTTGCATCTGCTGGCAATATCACTTTTGCAGTATAAGTACGCGTCACAGGATCAGCAATTGGCGACAACTCACGCAACTTTGCCGTCATTACTTTGGTTGGTTGCGCCCACATGCTGACATTAATATCAGTCATCTGGCGGATGACATTAATTTTATTCTCTGGTATTCCCACAACGACATCCATGTCACCAGCTTGCGCCACCCGGACAACAGGCGTCCCAGCAGCAACGACCTGCCCGACTTCCGCGTCGATGCTAGTCACAACACCGTCAACATCGGATTCGAGACTTGTATAGCTAGTCTGGTTACTTTGATTTTTATAGGCTGCAAGTGCTTGCTCATAGCTCGATTGGGCAGATTTATACGCCACGTCTTTACTATCCAGGACTGTCGCAGCGACGAAATTTTTAGAGCGCAATTCTTGATAGCGTTTCATTTCAGCCAAGGCTAAATCGCGATTACTTTCTGCTGCCGCCAGCGCTGCTTTTGCTTGTGTCTGCGCTAAAGCCAGATCCTGAGGATCTAACTGCATCAGAAGTTGACCACGTTTAACCACGGTACCCAATTCAACTTTGCGACTCACAATTTTACCGCCCACCCGAAATCCAAGGCGGGACTCGATACGAGGGCGAACTTCGCCGGATAATTCCAGTGCTGAATCTGCAGTGCCATTTTTTACCACAATTGCCCGCACTGGCCTCACATCTTCCGATTTTTCAACTGATTTCGAACATGCGCCTACACTAGCCAGCAAAATCAGCCCCGCAAACATCATTGGCAATTGCAACACGCCATGAGTCAATTCACGAGATTTTGCCTTCTTCAAGACGGTGGATTCTGGTGTTAACACTGGAATTTCCTTTACTATGCTAGCTGTTGTGGCGGATGCAACATGCAACCCGCGCAAAAATAATATCTAATAAATGACTCAATAGTTAGTTATTATAGTTAAGCTCCTTTTTTTTGCCAATGACTTTTAAGTCATTTATATTTTCCAGATCAACTATGTCAGTAGAGCACTACGAAAATTTTCCAGTTGCATCCCTATTGTTACCAGCAAAGCTAAGCCAAGCGGTCAAGCATATCTATGTTTTTGCCCGCACCGCAGACGATTTGGCCGATGAAGGAAACGCTTTACCGAACGAGCGACTTTTTGCATTAACCCAATATGAAAATGAACTCGATAACATCCAGTCTGAATTAGCGACTCAAATACCACTCTTCAGTGCCTTAGCAACGACTATTAAACAACATCACCTGCCAATTCAACCATTCAAGGACTTGCTTTCTGCGTTTAAACAGGACGTTATTACCCCACGCTATGAGAATTATGATGAACTTTTAGATTATTGCCGTCGGTCTGCCAACCCTGTTGGATGCTTGATGCTGCACCTGTATGGCAAAGCAACACAAGAAAATTTGCGCGATTCAGATGCCATTTGCTCGGCACTTCAATTAATTAATTTCTGGCAAGATGTTGCGATAGACTGGGAGAAAAATCGTGTTTACCTACCTCAGGAAGACCTGCGAAAATTCTCAATTAAGCAAACCTCTCTCGCCGACTTAGAAAAGAGTGAAAACTGGCGTCAAATGATGCGATTTCAAATCCAACGTGCACGTACTTTAATGATTTCTGGAAGCGAGTTACACAAAAATTTGCCGTGGCGATTTGGATGGGAGCTCAGATTAGTGATTCAGGGCGGCTTGAGAATTGCTGAAAAAATTGACCAAGTTGAGGGCGACGTTTTTAATCGTCGACCAAAATTACAAAAATTTGACTGGGTAATCTTGGTGTGGCGTGCCATATTTATGTAACTCAGCGGGTCGGATAACCCCACTAGAAAGTAGGATCAAATGATATCCATAGTCTCCCTTAATTTAATTACCTGATGCAATAATATCAATCTTTACTATGGCATTTGATGTTTGCGCTTAAAACAAGATTCATACGGGCAACAGTAAAATAAAGCATAATGCGATAATCTAGCGCGGAAGTTTTGAAGCGTTTCGCTACTAAACTCCTAAGATCATCTGCCACCAGCAAATTCACACTTTTTATCCTGGTTACCATCATGCAAAAATGCGTAAAACTCTTGTGTTTCATGGCCTGCATCCTATCCTTGAATGGCTGCGTTGTTCTCGCAGTCGCTGATGCAGCCGCAACCACGGCTGTTCATGTAGGAAGTGCTGTCGTAGGCACAGCAGTTGATGTGACAAAAGCCGGCGTCAGCGCCGTCACCAGTAGCAGCAAATAAGCCTAAAACGCCTGAAAATGGGCGCATGCTTAGTGAGATTACAAAGAACTCTATGCCAACTCAACTCGACATTGACCAACATCGCCTGGTGCAGACTGCGGCCAAGTCGGTTCTTGCCAAGTTAGAAAGCCTTATTACTGCCGACGACACTGAGAAAAGTATCGCTTCCACAGCGCACCAATTGCTGATTGAAGAAGGTTATCCAGAAACCTGGTATTACGAATGCCCCGCGCTTGTTCTACTTGGCTCTCGCAGTTGTGTGTCAATTTCAGGTAAAGAGTACGAGCCGCGGGAAGAGCGCGTCGGCACGTCAAATCTGGTCACCATAGATTTAAGTCCAGTGAGAAATCATTGTTGGGGCGACTGTGCACGTTCATTTGCCATAGAAAACGGCAAAGTAACGAACTCACCACAGCTACTTGAGTTTCAAAATGGCATGGGTTTTTTAGAACAAATGCATGCACAAATGGTAAGACTAGTTCGCCCACAAACTAGCTTCGGGCAACTCTTTGACTGGGCAAATATGCGCATCCGGCAGAATGGCTTTGTTAATCTCGACTACCGCAGCAATGTAGGCCACAGTATTGCAACGGATAGGGATCATCGGCAGTTTATCGAATCCAATAATAATGCATTGTTGGCAGACGTACCGTTCTTTAGTTTTGAGCCTTTCATCCGACTTAAAGGAGGAAAGTGGGGATTTAAACGTGAAGGAATTTTTTATTTTAACGATTTGGGTATTTTGGAAGAACTTTGAAGGCGCAGCTTTTAAAATAAGTTAATTCTTTATTACTTTCATATTAATAAAAAACCAGCTAGTTTGCGTAAAGCAAGCTAGCTGGTTTTTATTTTACTTTCAACTTACTGGCAGTTAACCAACACATTCGCTGACGCGGAAGGATTGCCCAAATTAGCCGTTCCAGTACCGTTTTGTACAGTACAAGTTTGCCCTGTCGGTTGCGTCGTCACGGCCACAGAATAAGGCATGCCAGTCAGCAAACTCCACGAGAAATTGTAAGTGCCGATTGTTGTTACAGTCAACGGATCCGTACGAGCAGTTGAGGTATTCGTTAAAGTAACAGAATTGCCCGCCGTCAAGCCAGTTACCGTAAATGTTACTGGCACCGCTGCAACGCAATTAACACCGATCGTTTTTGCAGCAGCAAGATTCGTATTGTCTGCGACGCCAACACCATTAACCACAGTGCAATATTGACCTGGAGGTGGCAAAGCAACGCCGACGTTGTAATTGTAGCCATTAACAACCCATGTAGGCAGAATAAAGGCGCCATTACTTGAGATAACCCCAGCCGTCGTATTATCTGCATTGACGTTGATATTTAACGGAGGGTAAGTAATATTGTTAATTAAATACAACTTACTACCATCGGCCAAACCGCTCACGGTACCGCCAACTGGCACGTTCGGAACGCAAGTCACCGCGACATTCGCTACCCCAGTGGAACTATTCATCGTCCCAGTGCCATTTGCCACCGTGCAATTAACGTACGCAGGTTGCGACGCAACTGTAATCGAGTAATTGGCGTTACTTGCCTCTGTGAATGAAAAAGAGCCATCAACACTCAGGGATTGTTTGTAATTGCCTTCATTTTTCAACACAAGGGCGTTAAGACCTGTGGTACCTAAGCCTGTTACTGTGCCACTCACCGTTGTGTAAACAAAGCCACCACATCCGGCGAGGGCAATTGCCACGCCGCCTAAGATTCCAGCAATTTTCGATTTATTCAAGATATTTGTCCAAATTTAGAGTTTTGTACCAAAAGCAAGCTCATTTTTCATTGAGCGATAATATAATGCGCCCATTATTATACGAGCTAGCGCATTTTGGATTAATAATTCTGTGCCCTAATTACATTAAGATACTTGATGCGCATTCTGCACAGCAAGTACATCAAGGTTGCACGAAGTTTGTTAGCATATCGACTTTACTTGGCTTTGTGCCGATTACTTACATAAAAAAGCATGTCACCTGACGAATATTGCCAGCAAAAAGCAGCCCAAAGTGGCTCCAGTTTTTATTACAGCTTTCTATTTTTACCCGTAGAAAGAAGAAAAGCAATTACTGCACTCTATGCATTCTGCCGCGAAGTTGACGATGCCGTCGATGAAAGTAGCGACGATATGCTCGCCCGTACCAAGTTAGTATGGTGGCGCAAAGAAATTCAAGCAATGCTTAACAATGCGCCGACTCACCCTGTTACTAAGGCATTATTGCCACACATGGCGATCTACCAGTTACAAGGCGACCACTTACTTGCCATCATTGACGGCATGGAAATGGATCTCAACCAGACTCGCTATCTGGATTTTACCGCACTACAAAAGTATTGCTGGCACGCTGCAGGTGTCGTTGGAATTTTATCGGCTAGTATCTTTGGCATATCCAACCCACAGACGCGGGTATTTGCCGAAAAGCTCGGTCTCGCATTTCAAATGACGAACATCATTCGCGATGTTGGAGAAGATGCGCGAAAAGGTCGCATCTACTTGCCAGTTAATGAACTACAAGAATTCAAAGTTACCGCGGCAGAAATTTTAAATGCGAAACACACACCACAATTCGAAGCACTCATGAAATTCCAATATGAACGTGCACAAAAATTGTATGACGACGCATTCGCGCTATTGCCACCCGAAGACCGCCGGGCACAACGAACTAGTCTGATTATGGCATCGATTTATCGTACATTATTAATAGAAATTGAACGTGATCGGTTCCAGGTACTGAATCAACGAATATCTTTAACGCCGATTCGAAAACTGTGGCTCGCCTGGAAGACTTACGTCCGTGGCTAAGTCACCATTGAAAAATATCGCCGTCATTGGCGCTGGATGGGCAGGATGCACGGCGGCTGTTGAACTTGTAAAACGCGGTCACAAAGTACAAGTATTTGAGACAGCCAGAACGCTTGGTGGCCGTGCGCGCCAGGTCGAATCACACCAACTGACGCTCGATAATGGTCAGCATATTTTACTTGGCGCGTATCGCCAAAGCCTGCAAGTCATGCGTGATGTTGGCGTAGATATCAACCAGTCTTTTTTACGTCTGCCGTTGCAAATGATGTATCCGCCTCTTGACGATGGGATGCAGTTTTCCGCACCAAGTTCTCCACTACTACCCGCTCCGTTGCACCTGCTCATTGCATTGTGGCAGTCCAAAGGCTTAGAAAAAGAGGACAAGCTGGCTCTCGCACGGTTTTCGTCCACCGCGCGCTGGATGGGCTGGAAACTATACGAGGATTGCACTGTTAATGAGCTGCTGCAACGTTTCGGTCAGACCGAAAGACTCTGTAAGCTCATGTGGTACCCATTATGCATTGCTGCATTAAACACATCGCCCCACAAAGCGTCGGCACAGGTGTTTCTGAATGTTTTACGAGATAGCTTAGGGGCGAAACGTTCGGCATCCGATATGCTGATTCCCAAATTAAATCTGACTGCTCTCTTCCCAGAAAAAGCCGCCGTATTCCTACAATCCAAAGGGAGTCAGGTCACTTTAGGTAAGGCGGTCACGCAAATTACCAAGAGCATCAATAATCCAAAGCAATGGTCTCTGGCATTCAGCAATGAGGAAACAATGGTAGAGTCAAACACTGGTTTCGATGCCGTCGTTATTGCAACCGATGTTAATAACGCTCAACGTTTACTAAAAAGCGCGTCTTCATCGAGCACGTTACCAAATTTTGAGTTTGAAGCAATTACCACTTGCTACCTCCAGTATCCAGTCAGTGTCCGTTTACCTCTACCGATGTATGCCCTACGAGATGATGTTCCCCGAAAAAAATGGGGGCAATATGTATTTGATCGTGGCTATTTGCACGATGATCAGACTGGTTTGCTGGCGGTGGTTGTCAGCGCACCTGAAAATATCAGGGCAATCGACCATACCGACTTAGCACAGGCGATCGCATTACAATTAGCAGAAAGCCTCGGGTTACCAGCTTTAGAGCGACCACTATGGCATCAAATCATCACCGAAAAGAGAGCAACTTTCAGTTGCACACCAGGATTGACGAGACCGCCGAATAGCACCAGTGACCCCGGCCTTGTCATCGCAGGCGACTATACTTCCGGCGACTATCCGGCAACGTTAGAAGCAGCAGTAAGAAGCGGCATTGCAGCTGCCGAACTCTTGCAATAAATCGCACGCCTGCAATTTAAGTCGCATCGTCAACATCGCGAATCTTATTCATTGCTTCATCAATACGATCAACGGCAATGATGGTCAGGCCTTCTATTTTTTGCTTAGGTGCATTTGCTTTTGGAATCATTGCAATTTTAAAACCCAATTTTGCTGCTTCTTTTAAGCGTTCCTGCCCGCGCGGTGCAGGGCGAATTTCGCCAGCTAAGCCGACCTCACCAAATACGACGAGACTACGTGGTAATGGCTTATTGCGCATCGAAGAATTAATCGCCAGCAGCACCGCCAAATCCGCGGCTGGTTCAGCAATTTTGACGCCACCTACCGCATTGATAAATACATCCTGATCAAACGCAGCCACCCCTGCATGTCGATGCAGCACCGCTAACAGCATCGCCAAGCGATTTTGCTCAAGACCGACAGACAATCGTCGAGCATTTGGCGCATGCGAACTATCGACCAATGCCTGAATCTCGACTAACAGGGGACGCGTACCTTCCTGTGTCACCATGACACAGGAACCAGCAACTTGCGCATCGTGTTGAGACAAAAATAACGCTGATGGATTTGAAACCCCTCTTAAACCGCGCTCCCCCATCGCAAACACACCCAATTCATTGACCGCGCCAAAACGATTTTTGATCGCACGTACCAGACGAAAACTCGAGTGAGTATCGCCCTCAAAATACAAGACGGTATCCACGATATGTTCCAACACTCGGGGGCCAGCTAATGCACCTTCTTTGGTAACATGGCCGACGAGTATCATCGTGATATCCATGGTTTTCGCCACGCGCGTTAACTGCGCAGCGCATTCCCGAACCTGAGCGACCGACCCGGGAGCGGAGCTCAATGCGTCCGAATACAGGGTTTGAATCGAGTCAATCACAACCACTTGGGGTTTATGATCGGACAAGGTATTCAAAATTTTTTCCAGCTGAATTTCTGCTTGTAACGCAAGTCCCTTCGTGTCCAGGCCAAGACGATTGGCCCGCAGAGCAATTTGGGCACCAGACTCTTCACCACTGACATACAAGACTTTTTTAATTTTCGCGAGATTTGAAAGTGCTTGCAATAACAAAGTTGATTTACCAATCCCTGGATCACCACCAATCAACACCACGCCACCTGGAACCAAACCGCCACCCAACACCCGGTCAAACTCTTCAATCCCCGTCCCAAAACGCGGCACATCAGATGCTTCAATATCGGATAAGTTAAGAACCGGCGCAGTTTGAGCGAGACTTTGATGCTTTCCGGAAAAACGATTTCCAGCAGCCTCAATTACGGTCTCTACGAGCGTATTCCACTGCCCGCACGACGGACATTGACCAGCCCATTTATTGACTATGCCACCGCACTCGGTGCAAGTGTAATTTGTTTTTGCTTTCGCCATATTTTTCCAAAAACCAGGTAAACACTGGCATTTTACTCAGTATTTGACTATTAGCTTGCGCTAATTCACATTGGTTTTGAGTTTTTCATGGTATAAAGCTGACCGATAACTCTTTGTAACAGGCAAATCATAAGCATGAAACGCGGTTTCTATACGATTATGGCGGCACAGTTTTTTTCTTCGCTGGCCGACAACGCATTGCTCATCACTTCGATGGCCTTACTGGCATCCATGAACTCGCCGAGCTGGATGACGCCACTTCTGAAATTATTTTTTGTCCTGTCATACGTCTTACTAGCGGCGTTTGTTGGCGCGTTTGCTGACTCATTACCAAAAGGCAAAGTAATGTTTATCACTAACTTGATCAAAGTTGGTGGTTGTGGGTTAATGTTTTTACATGTACATCCTTTACTTGCCTATGCAGTGGTCGGATTTGGTGCTGCTGCATACTCTCCTGCAAAATACGGCATCCTTACCGAATTATTGCCTCCTGAACATCTGGTTGCTGCAAATGGTTGGATCGAAGGTTTAACCGTTTCCTCCATCATTCTAGGAACGGTACTTGGCGGTGCCCTTGTTACTCCGCATATCTCGGCGATGTTGCTCAACATTAAATTGCCTTTAATCAGCCTCCCAATTAATACACCAGCGGAGGCTGCACTAAGTGTCATTATCGTGTTTTATGCGTTGGCAGCATTGTTTAATTTGAGAATACCGGACACCGGCGCTCGCTATGCGCATCAAAAGCTGCAGCCTTTGCAGCTCATTTCTGATTTCGCCGGGTGCTTTAGCATCCTTTGGCGAGACAAGCTGGGGCAAATCTCACTCGCGGTTACGACACTATTTTGGGGTGCTGGTGCGACCCTGCAATTCATCGTTCTAAAATGGGCGGAAGCTTCTTTGCACATGCCACTTAACGAAGCCGCAATCTTACAAGGCATTGTCGCCGTCGGCGTTGCACTTGGTGCTTGTGCAGCGGCAAAATTTATCCCATTAAAAAAATCATTATCTGTCATGCCTTTGGGCATCGCGATGGGTGCAGTGGTGATGACCATGATCTTTGTTCACACCAAGGAAATCGCCTATCCACTACTGGTACTTGTCGGTGCTTTATCAGGATTTTTTGTCGTTCCTATGAATGCATTATTGCAACATCGCGGTCACGTTTTGATGAGCGCCGGGCATTCTATTGCGGTACAAAACTTTAACGAAAATTTGTCTGTTCTGACCATGCTGACCGTCTACGCCATCATGGTTTCAATGAATTTGAACATCCAAGTTGTGATCGTTTTGTTTGGTGGTTTTGTTATGACAACGATGTTTGCCGTAATGAAAAAACATCAGGCCAACCAACGTGAGCACGATTCATTGGCGCTCATTGGGGAACACAAACACTAAGGATCTTGAGGTGGCAGCAAACGTGCGCTAGCCGAACGTGCCTGCTCCCACCAATCATCAGGCACAAGCATTCCACGACAAATCTCTCTGGCAAAACCCTGCTGCACCTCAGTGATCGCCAGCATGACTGGCGTTTTTATTACGGAAAATAAAGTCATCGCTTTTTCAAGCAATTCTTGCTTTGACATTGATTCATGAGGCGAAATTTGAACAGGTGCTAACCAAGCCAAACGTTCCAAAATTACCCCTGAAAAGTCTGCCATCTGCTGCAAATCATTTAAACACCAGATATACCCTCGACAATGCTCATCCGCAATGCCATCTACTAATTCAGCTGATGCGAATGCTTTTGCATCACGGTAAAACAGCCAGCCCTTAATGAATGCCTGAACTGAAAATAGTGGTGAAGGGAGTACTTTTCTCGCTTCCAAAGTTTCACCCAAGCGTAACTGCTGATACACAATTTTATGCATCTTTGCGCCTAAGGTATCAGCCAGATTTGGGCCCAGGTAGTTAAACAAATTTACCTTATTACTTGTCGAACTCATCGCCGCATTTGATGCAACATCCGGCATCTCATCAAAAAACAAATAGAACTTTGTGGCCAATTCCCAATGCACCAAGCCTTCTGGCTGGCGTACCAAAAAATCAAACTCGCCGATTGTTCTTGCCCGTCCATCATGAATCTGTAAACCGTGTGCATACAAGTCGTAAAAATGGGCTAAAAAAAAGGCTAACAAAGTCTCGGCGTATAAACCAAGTCGCTTGGTTGGATGAGTCTTCAAACACAGGTGCAGGGCTGCAGGATTCTGATCTAACGAAGTCAAAAACGCCGCGACATCAACCATTGGGGGCATAGTCGGCGCTACATTTGCACCATCCCATGTCAACGGATCTTGCTTAAGGAGGTGCGGCGAGCTCAATAACCATGCAAGCGAACGGACGTGAGGATCCTGTAAATGTCCCCAGTCATCATGAAACTGTTGTTGTGGAAAAAAATCCACTATAACTTCCCGTCAAGCGTATCACGGGCGAGACATAAATCCTGCCATGCTTTAGCCTTTTCGAGAGGTTTGCGCAGCAAATACGCCGGATGGTAAGTGACAACCATAGGGACATCGCCAATCCGATGTACTTTTCCTCTTAGTTGAGCCACCGGGGTTTCCGGATCAATACCCGATAAAGCGATTGCCGCGGTCTTACCCAAAGCAACAATGACTTGTGGCTGAATTAGACTAATCTGACGGTGCAAATAAGGTAGGCAGTTGGCAATCTCATCTGCAGTTGGCGACCGATCATTACCCGCATCGTCTGTTGCACGACATTTGACCACATTGGCAATATAGACACGATCGTTTCGGCGTACACCCAATGCAAGAAGCATGTTATCCAATAACTGGCCTGCAGCACCAACAAACGGCTCTCCCTGAAGATCCTCATGATATCCCGGCCCTTCTCCGACAAATAGCCAAACCGCAGTCTGAACGCCGTTCCCAAACACCGTTTGTTGGCGTCCACGACATAAGCCACATGCGTGACAAGAAGCGACGACATGCTCTAATTCTGCCCAGTTCAGTGCGGAAACGCGATTCTGCTTCTGCGAATCAATGCTTGTCTCGGAATACAAGGCATTTGCGACGGCAACATCATCGGTCGTCAACGAAGGCGACGCAGCAGCAATATCAGTTGAGATATTCTGCATTTTCGATCTAAATGTTGACGCGGCATCCTGCGACAAAACATCGACGTTGGCAGGATGAGCATTCTGGAGCGTTGGCGAACCCGAGACCTCAGGAACATCAGTGTTCGTATAGCGCGGCAACCATACCGGGCCCAAACCCATTTCATTCAGAATTTGAATGCGTGTTGCCGCACGATTACTGCTGTTATTTGAGTGCATTAGCATATTCTCCGCATCACAATCGCATCCTCGCGCGCATCACCTTCAGCCGGGTAATAGCCTTTACGCCGCCCAATTTCTTGAAACCCGTCACCCAAATAAACCTCAATTGCCCGATAATTGCTACGACGCACCTCAAGCAAGATGGATGCGTAACCATGCTCTTTCGCATAGGCATGCATAAATTTCAGCATTGCACTTGCATAACCTTGCTTTTGATTTTCGCTCCTGACGGCAAAATTCAACAGATGTAGTTCATCGACCACTGGCATCACCAGGAAATAAGCAATGATTTCCTGAACTTCATTGCGAATACCAAAAGCGTCATGGCCGTTCATCAAAGAGTCAGAAAAATTCCCGCGTGACCAAGGGTGAGAATATACCGCTTCTTCTATCGATAAAATCTGATCAATATCAGCAAAACCCAGTCTTACAAATTCGTGCATATTTTATCCATCCGACAATCATGACGCTTCCGGCTCAGCCCCGGATCGCAAAACAACACACGTCAACACCCGTCAACACCCCTCTACAGGTCAATACCTACATGGAAGCTTTGGCGATACTACGCTCAACAGTGGTTAAGGCTATTTTGTTCCGCAAATACAGGGGCTGCGCATATTCGGGCGCCACACTTAATCCAGCATGAAATCCAAATAATCCCAATTTAGCAACCTGTACTGCATGCGGCATGAATTTTACGTGAGCACAATGCGCCAGGTGCGACGGCAGTTCCAATCCATTACCTAAAACAACAAGCACCTGGGGTGCATAATCTTGCAGCAGAACACCGTCAAGCCGCGATAAAGTGGGCGGACTCAATTCCACACATTCATTGCCTGAAAACCGGTAGTGCGCCCAATAAACTTCATTCATACGCGCATCTAAAACGCAGACATAATCCGTCATAGAACTTTGTTGTGCAGCGGCCAGCGCCATAGCATGCAAACTTATGACCGGAATCACGCCAAGATCAGCACCAAACGCTAATCCTTGCACAATCCCGCAGGCTGTTCGAATGCCAGTAAAAGCACCCGGACCGCAATCGAAAGCGATAGCGTTGCAGTCAGCCAGTGAAATACCAGCCTCTGTCAACAAACTCTGAATTGCAGGCAAAATCCCTTGCGAATGCGTCTGAACGCCTGATAATTCACGCACATACATCTGATCCTCGACAAACAAAGCTGCCGATGCGAGTTCTGTCGTGGTTTCTATTGCTAAAATCGTTGTCATAGACGTATTTTACCGTGTTCACCCATCAACAAGGCTTAATTTCTCCAGGCCACGGATAGGTTAAAATTGAAAAATGACTGCTTATATTCACACTGATGACCTGGAACAGGTTAAAACACACCTCTCTGACAAGGATTGGCTGATCGCATGCTTGTGCGCCGCATGGTGCGATACATGCACCGCGTACCGATCTGCGTTCAATACCTTAGCAACTCAACATCCGGATAAATGCTTTACCTGGATTGACATCGAAGATTGCGCCCATCTTGTGGAAGAGATAGACATTGAAAATTTTCCGACGATACTGATACAGCATCAAGATCAGGTTGCGTTCCTTGGTACCATGTTGCCAGATACGGCACAGCTTCATCGACTCATAAACTCCCTCGACGATAGTATCAAAGTTGGCCCAATCAAACGCAGTGCACTCAACCAGGCGGCGCCTGAAGCGTGGAGCCTCAGAAGAATGATCCTCGCCGAATAAGCATCAAACGCATTTAAATATCGATTAAATATCAATTAAATATCGATTTAAATTTTGATTTAAATGTTAACTTCAAAACCAACTTGAATGCTAAATCCAGTCGCCAGTTCCAAATGGCGACATTGTCATCAAAAACAAATAACTTCTTACCAGAAAAAGAAAAAAGGGACTAGATTTGCATCTAGTCCCTTGAATCTGGTGCGGCTGGCAGGAATCGAACCCACGACCCCTTGGTTCGTAGCCAAGTACTCTATCCAGCTGAGCTACAGCCGCGAAGAACAAAATTATAGCAAACTCAGACAGTATTGAGAAGCCCCCTGCCCTAAAAACTTTAGCGCAACAGGCCTAAGACTTGATATACGCCTTTGAAATCAAGTTTCCAGACAGGAGACCAAACACCAAAAGCAATCGAGCAAAAGCCCCGCTGCGTCGTTGATACGACAACAATATGATCAATTTCACAATAAGGAATAATATTGATCGATATAACAACGTCGAAAAATTACGCTTTGAACAGGATTCCAACATATCGAGCATCAAAAAGAAAAAAGGGACTAGATTTGCATCTAGCCCCTAAAATCTGGTGCGGCTGGCAGGAATCGAACCCACGACCCCTTGGTTCGTAGCCAAGTACTCTATCCAGCTGAGCTACAGCCGCGAAAAACAAAATTATAGCACAGGGGTTTGGATTTGATAAGCCCCCATGCCAAAGTTTTAAATTTCGACCTGCGAGCCGACTTCAATCACGCGATTAGTAGGAATCCGATAGTAGTCCGCAGCATCACGGGAATTGCGAGACATCGTGACAAACAGCCATTCGCGCCACAATGCCATGCCGCGCTCAGGTTTGGAGACAATCGTCTGTCTGGAAATGAAGTAGGAGGTTTCCATTGGCTCGAAGGTCAACCCCTTAGATTCACACAAAGCGAGTGCCTTAGGGATGTCAGGTTCATTTTTAAAACCATATTTCACATCAACCTGGAAACAGTTATGCCCAAGATCAGTGACGTGCACACGATCAGCCACTGGCACCCAAGGAATTTCCTGATTATGTAACGTCAAGAAAATCACGCGTTCGTGCAAAATCTTGTTGTGCGACAAGTTATGCAGCAAGGCGTGCGGCACACCATCCGCTTCCCCGCGCAAGAAAATCGCGGTTCCGGCAACGCGCAACGGTGGCGACACAAACAGGGAATCGAGGAATTCGCTCAATGGGATTGCGTGTTTCTTGAGATTATCAAAAACCAATTCACGGCCACGTTTCCATGTCATCATGACGACAAACATCACGACGCCCAACACTAACGGGAACCAACCGCCATGGAAGATTTTTACCGCATTCGCAGAGAATAAGGAAAAGTCGATGATCACAAAAAAACCGGTCGCCAGGAAACACAGCAGCGGGTTATATTTCCAGCCGTAACGAATGACGAAGAAGGTCAGTAGCGAGGTGACCAACATCGTTCCGGTTACAGCAATACCGTAAGCAGCAGCGAGGTTAGATGAGGAACCAAAACCGACCACTGCAGCAACCACGGCAAGCAATTGCATCCAGTTAACCGCAGGAATGTAAATTTGGCCGATTTCCTTGGCAGACGTATGAATAATCTGCATGCGCGGCATAATGCCGAGTGAAATCGCTTGCTTAGTCATGGAGAACGTACCGGAAATCGTCGCTTGCGATGCAATGACCGTCGCCACAGCGGAAATAATGACCAGTGGATAAACGCTCCATGCGCCCAATTGCTGATAGAAAGGATTACTAACCGCTGACGGTGTCACGATCAAGAGTGCACCCTGCCCCAGATAATTCAAACCCAAAGCAGGAAAGACCACGAAAAACCATGCTGTGCGTATCGGCTTCGCGCCAAAGTGCCCCATATCGGCATACAAGGCTTCAGCGCCTGTAAACGCCAAAACAACAGCGCCCAAAGCTAAATAAGCAACCCAACCATGAAATTGCATAAAGCGAAGGGCATGAATTGGATTCAAGGCGCCGACAATGCCAGGGTTTTTGGCTATGTTGTAAAAACCCATGCCTGCTAAAGCAATAAACCAAATCAACATAATGGGTCCAAACAAATTGCCAATCCCTGCTGTGCCTTTATATTGCACCGCATACAGCATAACAATCACCACTACGGTGATTGGAACTACATACGGGTCAAACGCTGGTGTCGCCACCTTCAGACCTTCAATTGCTGACAGCACTGACACCGCTGGCGTGATTACCCCATCACCATAAAACAACGCAGCGCCGAAGAGGCCTAGCACAAACAAGGTCAAATGTAGCTTCGACGATTTACCAACCGACTCCAGCGCCAAGGCGGTCAGGGCCATAATACCGCCTTCACCACGATTATCAGCACGTAAAATTAGTGTGACGTACTTAAGCGCCACAATAATAATTAACCCCCAGAGTATCAACGACACAACACCGAAAATATTGAACTCGTTCAATGCAAGGCCATGTTCAGGCGAAAAGACTTCCTGCATCGTATAAAGGGGACTAGTGCCAATATCGCCATAAACGATACCTATCGCGGCCAGAGACAAGGCAGCCATGCTGCTCTTTGTATGATCTTGATGATTTTCCAATTGCGTACCTTATTGTTTTTGGTGCATTGCACAGTAGGCCAATACAGAGACGATTTCAATAGCACAAAGCAAAAAATCTCTTTATAGAATTTTTACGCAACACTTACCAACCCGAATAACTCGTTTTGTGATAGCCAATCGAACAAAAAAAGAAAATCCCACACCTTACATTGAGCGGTTAATCATTAAATTGCATTCGTTTAATGTCGGCAAACTCAAAATCAGCGAACTCAAAGTCAGCGAACTCAATGTTCATGTGGTAATTAGAAATTCAAATGTTGCTTAGGGTGATTTCACCAATCGTCGCACGAGAGTCCATTGCAGAACATGCGAAAGACGCCCGAATACCTGGCCTTACCCGTCAGCATTGATACGGTTGATTAAAACTGATAATACATCTTTGACCACATCATTTTCAATTTGACAAGTTCCTGCATTTTCGTGCCCTCCTCCGCCGTATTCCAGCATCAATGAACCGATATTGGTTCGAGATGTACGGTTCAAGATGGATTTACCAGTCGCCAAAACCGTATTTTGTTTTTTTAATCCCCACAGCACATGAATAGAAATATTCGTCTGAGGGAACAATGCATAAATCAAAAATCTGTTTCCCGCATAAATAATGGGCTCGTTACGCAAATCCAGCACGACCAGATTGTGGTGAATCGTTGAGCAGCGCACAATCTGTTCTTTGCACTTGTCCTGATGTTCAAGATACAAATCAACACGTTCTTTGACATCGGGATTCTGCATAATTTGAGTAATCGTTTGTGTTTTACACAAATCAATCAACTCCATCATGAGCGCGTAATTCGATATTCTGAATTCACGAAAACGTCCCAAACCAGTCCGCGCATCCATCAAAAAATTCAATAGGTCCCAATCGTCAGGATTAAGCACCTCTTCCCGGTTAAATTGTGCCGAGTCACCTTTGTCAACGGCCGCCATCATGTCATCCCATGACGCCGGAAATGCTTTTAAACCACCATAAAAGTTATAGACAACGCGTGCGGCAGATGGCGCATCGGCATCAATGATATGGTTGTGGCGCTCACCGAAATTACGAAGCTTCTCCGATGAATGGTGGTCGAATACCAGATGAGCATCAGCGACGTAGGGTAAATTTGTACTGATGTCATTATTGGTTACAGCGATTTTCCCATCTTGCATGTCTTTAGGATGAACAAATAAAATCTCATCGATCATCTCTAAATGTTTCAACAGGACAGCGCAAACCAAACCATCAAAATCACTGCGCGTGATGAGCCTGAACTTCGTTTTTTCGGTAGACATAAAACTCCCTTTTGCGAATTGCAACACGGAAAACAGAACGAATTACTCGAAATTCATTGAATGAAGTAACAAGATAGGACGACTTACTACCCCACTGGGAAGCGGCAGAATATCTACATCGCTAACCAGCCGGAATTTACGAATCTCACCTTCAAAAATCCAGCATTCAATGTAGTGCCTTTTGTTCACAATGTCTATTCATTCGCAAGCTATTAAGTGAAAGCCATTCTATTAAACCCAAATTTCACGTTGCAGCGCTAAAATCGGCTACTTTAATTCCACGTGCTCTACCAAATCCTCGCTCACAGCATTAAATTTTTCAAGGGTGGCAACCAATTCATTCATCGCCATCAACCCAAAGGTCTGCTCAATATGCTTATATTGCAAATCAATCAGAGGTGCCATCTGGGTCATCAACGCATCACCCGCATCCGATAATCGAATAGAAAGCCGCCGTTGATCACCACTTACCGCACTGCGCACGATCAAATCGAGATCCTCCATACGTTTGAGAACACCCGCCATACTAGGACTTGATATTTGGCACAGGTCACATAGTTCTCTCGGTTCCAATTGTTCGTATTCATCCAACACGCGCAGAATCCGCCATTGCTGATCAGTCAAACCAAAATGACTGAGAATTGGCTTGAAATGTGCCATTAAATTCCCCCGCGCTTTTAAAAATAGCTGCGGTAAATTGCGATAAGCAATTTTGTGCGTCATTACCACTCCAATCTATTAGTAATTTTCATTACGACTAAGTTTTGGGAGCCATTGTATTGCAGTTAGCGCAGCTCTGGCTGATTTGACTTACTAACATATTAGTGATTTAATTCACTAATATGTTAGTAATTAATGGAGAAATTTTGAATCACGAATTTTGTTTGGACCAAACATGATTGTCCGCGACCGCCCTTCAGGCTTTCGTCTATTTTTGCTCATACGCGGCTCAGTATTGCCGCGGATATTGCCAGCATTGATTGTCAATATACTCATAGCGACTTTGGTTACGATTTCGCACGGCGATTTGTTTAAACTAAAAATCACACTGACAACGATTCCCTTTACCTTAATCGGCTTACCGATTTCGATTTTTTTAGGTTTTCGTAATAACGCTGCTTACGATAGATTCTGGGAAGCCCGCAAATTATGGGGAGAGCTGCTTTTACGCAGTCGAAACTTATCGCGCCAATGTCAGAGTTTGATTGAGTATCCCGATGAAGCAATTGCCCGGAATGGTTTCAATGACATACGGATTCGCATGATTTTTCGCGCCATTGCCTATTGTCATGCACTAAGGGATCTGCTGCGCAATCAACAAACAAAATCAGAAATGCAAGAATGGTTATCCCCTTCTGAAATTAAACAACTTGATACCAACAGAAATAAACCCGATTTACTGATGCTGAATATGGGACAAGATCTGCGCCAAGCGATCAAGGAAAATCGGATCAAAGATTGTCTTGCTGCAAATTTGGACAATACGCTGTCTGCCCTGACCGCAGCAGGAGCGGCCTGTGAACGCATACGCAACACACCCATTCCATTTTCTTACACCTTACTACTGCATCGTACGGCATACATTTATTGCTTCTTATTACCGTTCGGGCTCGTCGATTCGATCGGATTTATGACACCTTTCGTCGTTGCAATCGTCGCCTATACGTTCTTTGGC
This sequence comes from Undibacterium sp. SXout20W, assembly GCF_049340285.1. NCBI lineage: Bacteria > Pseudomonadati > Pseudomonadota > Betaproteobacteria > Burkholderiales > Oxalobacteraceae > Undibacterium > Undibacterium sp. SXout20W. The sequence goes on from NZ_JBMPPH010000013.1 coordinate 64,869, forward strand.
CTCGACGCTTTAGGCGATGAAATCGAAGAACCATTTGGTCTTGAAACCAACGATCTTCCGCTGGACGCCATATGTCGCACTATAGAAATCGAATTACGCGAATCTGTACAAGACACCAATATTCCCGAACCGCTGAGACCGATTAACTACTGCGTAAATTAAATTCAAGTTACGTGTAATTTGAATCTCTCCGCAAGATATCAGCTTGGCAAAAACACACAATAACAGATCACAGATCCCCATTACGACACCATCCATTTTAAGAGACATAGGAAATCAGCATGCCGGACATTCAGCCAGACCAATCAATGCAGCAAATTCAGGAACAACGGATACGTCTACCCAAATTAAGGGATCGCATCACGACCGCAACACATGCCGCCTCATGGATCGAAGATGGTATGACAATCGGTATGAGCGGTTTTACACGTGCTGGTGATGCGAAGGTAGTGCCGTTGGCGATTGCAGAGCGCGCAAAAACAGAAAAATTAAAAATTAGCCTGATGACAGGTGCATCACTAGGTAACGACGTCGATAAAACACTCACGGAGGCTGGCGCCATGAGTCGTCGAATGCCCTTTCAAGCCGACCCGACCCTTCGCGCTGCGATTAATCGAGGCGAGATCATGTACGTCGACCAGCATTTATCCGAAACAGTTGAGCAATTGCGCACACGTCAAATCAACGCCATTGATATTGCCATTATTGAAGCGATCGCTATTACTGAAGATGGCGCTATCATCCCTACTACGTCGGTTGGTAATAGTGCGAGTTTTGCTATTTTGGCTGATCAGGTGATCATCGAAATTAATCTCACTCAATCGTTGGAACTTGAAGGTCTTCACGATATTTTTATTCCTAAACATCGCCCTCGAAGAGAGCCTGTCCCCATCATGGCTGTCAGCGATCGCATCGGCAGTACAGCGATTTCCATACCACCTGAAAAAATTGTCGCTATCGTTATTACGCAAAAAACTGATAGCGCATCAACCATACTGCCGCCAGATGAAGAGACGGCACAAATTGCCAGCCATCTGGTTAATTTTTTCAAAGAAGAGGTACGCGACGGTCGCTTAAGCAATAACTTAATGCCATTGCAAGCTGGCATTGGAACGATCGCCAATGCCGTAATGATGGGTTTTATCGATAGTCCATTTGAACACTTGACGATGTATTCTGAAGTTTTACAAGATTCGACGTTCGATTTATTTGATGCAGGAAAACTCGATTTTGCATCAGGCTCTTCCATCACTCTTTCGGCACAAAAAAGTAATGACGTTTTTCAGGATATTGCAAAATATAAAGATCGACTTATTCTCAGACCGCAGGAGATCAGCAATCACCCTGAAGTTATCCGCCGTTTAGGTTTAATCGCAATCAATACCGCGCTGGAAGCCGACATTTACGGCAATATCAATTCCACCCACGTCCTTGGGACGCATATGATGAATGGCATCGGTGGCTCGGGTGACTTTGCTCGCAATGCTTATCTATCGGTGTTTGCGACCAAGTCCATTGCTAAAGGCGGAAAAATCTCCAGCATCGTTCCGATGGTTACTCATGTCGATCACACCGAGCATGACGTCGATATTATTGTGACTGAAATCGGTCTGGCAGATTTACGCGGATTAGCCCCCAGGGAACGAGCACAAAAAATCATACAAAACTGCGTCGCTGAACCGTATAAAGCAATGTTATTCGCGTATCTGAGAGAAGCTGAGGTAAGAGGCGGACACACACCTCATGTTCTTGAAAAGGCCTACGCATGGCATTCTCGGTATCGCGAAACGGGTACCATGCTCGAAACGCTCGAACATCTCAAAGCAGCGGCCTAATCCAAAACTCTAAAAATAATCGGAGCGAACGTGCTCCGATGATGATTTTTTATGATCTTTTCTTAATGTGATTTTTAACGATACTCAGTAGGCAACAGGTTAGGTAACAGTTACTGCCAGACACAAATCAAAGCAACACTAAAATCACACCAATTTATCTTTAACGAAAAAAGCGCCCCTCCCCCAACCCCTCCCGTTCAAATTCTTGCATCCCTATTCAAAAGTAAGCCAGCCATTAATTGCAATGATCATTAAAACTACAGCAGAGTACTATTTCTCAAACAAAATTTATACCACTCAACTTAATTAACAATTCTCTACATTCTGAATAAAATTTCGTTGTTTTATTTCGTAGACAAACTTAAAAACAACTCGTATGCTCAAAGCCGAATTAAAGACGACTAAAAACGTTTCCCTATCCGGTCTAACCATCACACAATACTCTAAAGTTTTGAAAAATGATGACAGCGACCAATCACAAATAACTTCACTTGCGACATAAGGTAACAAAGCCCATTGTAAGCAACATCAAGGATGCATCATGTCAACCTCACCCAACCCGAATTTTTCCGCAAAAGCAACTATTCTGGTCGTTGACGACACTCCAGACAACTTGACTTTAATATCCGAAATCTTAAAGGATTTGTACAAGGTCAAACTAGCCAATAATGGCGAACGAGCACTGAAATATGTTATCGGAGAAAATAAGCCCGATCTGATTTTGCTCGATATTATGATGCCTGGATTATCCGGCTACGAAGTCATATCGATACTCAAGGCGAATCCAGAAACACATGACATTCCCGTCATCTTTCTTACCGCGATGGGGACATTAAAGGATGAAAAAAAAGGCTTCGATTTAGGCGCGGCAGACTACATTACCAAACCAATTTCTCCGGCGATTTTAGTAGCTCGTGTTAAAACACAACTTGAGAATAAGGCTGCTGCAGATTTTCTCAAAGATCACAACACTTATCTTGAAGCGGAAGTCGTTAAAAGAAGTCGTGAAGTGGCCATGATCCAAGACGTCACAATACTAGCAATGGCTTCATTAGCGGAGACACGCGATTTAGAAACTGGCAACCATATCCAACGCACACAACATTACGTCAAAGCCTTAGCAAGCCATCTTCAATCACATCCTCGTTTCTCGCATTTCTTATCAAATCACAACATTCATATGTTGTTCAAATCTGCGCCACTACACGATATAGGAAAAGTCGGCATACCTGATCGAATTTTATTGAAACCCGGGCGCTTAACGCCCGACGAATTTGAGATCATGAAGACCCACACGACAATAGGACGAGCTGCCATTATCAAGGCTGAGCAACAACTTGGACTACAAGTTGACTTTCTGAGTTTCGCCAAGGAAATTGCTTACTACCATCAAGAGAAATGGGATGGCAGCGGATATCCGACAGGCATGAGTGGCGATGACATCCCGATCTCGGCACGCCTTATGGCTGTCGCTGACGTCTACGATGCATTAATTAGTCGCCGCGTCTATAAAGAGCCGATGCCGCATGCGGTGGCAACGCAAATTATTCAAGAAGGAAGAGGCGTGCATTTCGATCCGGCTATCGTCGATGCATTTCTTGCGCTACAAAATGAGTTCCGCGCCATTGCCGCACGATTCGCTGATAGCGACTTCGACATCGCTGAAAAAGTGAAACACGTCCAGACATCGTTAGGCACATCAACCTGAATGACTAGATAAGCAACTAACAGTTTACGTTACCAATTCGTCGATACACAAAATATTCACCTCTTCTATTGAGGAAGTTGGATGGTCTACCTGCATTTTCAAAATTACCATAAGGTCAACTTATGAAAAAATTCACACAGCTCATAGAACGGTCACAGCTCACGACAAAGCTAGTAATCGGATATGGCTTTATCATGTTGATTGCTTTGGCCACAGGAATAAATGGGCTAAGAAGTACTGCGCAAATAAAACAATCAGCACAAAGTGGGTTTGAAAACGATTTGTTTGGCATATCGCACATCAAAGAAGTCAATATCAATCTCATCTATATAGAACGAAGCCTTCGTCAATTGGCGCTATTAAGCTCACCAGAAAAACGACAAGCAGCAAAGAGAAGAATTCAACTTGCGCGCGAAACATTGAAAACTGAATTGGATGCGGGACGCAAGTTAATCAGGATTGAGATTGCAAAAGAAAAGATCAAAGAATTTGATACTTTGTACTCAATCTACTTAATTAAAGTTGATCAAGCGATCGCAATGATGGATGCAGAGACAACGGAGTCTAATAAAGACTCTGCCATTGCACAGTTTCTTTCAAGTCCTGAATTTACGCAAGCCATCAACAATCCCGACAACTTACTTACTGAACTTGCCGTTCAAAAAGAAAATAGTGCAATCGAAGCGATCAATCTGGCAGAGGCACAATACCAACAGGCACAAATCATTTCACTCCTACTTATGATAGTAGGATTGTCTGGCAGCGGATTCATTGCATGGATGAGCGCCCGTTCGATACGAAATCCATTAAAAAAATTAAGTATCAATATTGAACATCTCGCGGATGGTCAACTTGATATCACCATACCTTATACCGACTACCATAACGAAATCGGCAGTATCGCCAAATCCATACAAATTCTTCAAGTTGGCGCACAGAATATCAATGTTGAACGTCAGATAAAAGAGCAACTAGAAGTCATTAATCTGGCGCTTCAATCTGCATCAAGTTTTAAAGAATTTGGTGATACCTTAACTACTGAATTAGCGAGAATGATGGGTTTAGTTTATGGTGCACTTTATATTGCCGATACGACTCAATCTAAACTAAACAAAGTTGGCGGCTACGGCTGCGACGATGCGATTCATCACACCGTATTTGAATGGGGCCAAAGTCTTGTTGGACAAACGGCACAAAGTCAACGCGTCATTGATCTCACGATTCCACAAAGCGAGCCTATTTTTGTGAATACAGGGCTCGGTCAACTGAATATCAAAACATTGCTTATTGCTCCGATCATACATCGCACGAAAGTAGTGGCCGTCATCGAAATTGGCGCTCTCACGCGTTTCAACGCGAGAGAAATGACTTTATTTAATCATTTGCTTACAAGTATTCCAGAAAAAATTCAAATTCTTGCCGGCAATGTATCAACCCGTGAATTACTCGATAAAACGCAAATACAAGCTGAAGAATTGGCGACCTCTGCACTGCAACTCCGCGCCCGACGCGATCTACTTGAAGAAAACAATGACAAACTGGCGCAGCAAGCGAGGCACCTTGAAGAACAAGCTAATGAACTTGAGCAACAGAAATTAGTCCTATTAGAACAACGACACGAACTGCAATTAAGCCGCGAAATACTGGCACAGACAGAAGAACGTACCCGCCTGATTCTGGGATCTGTCGGAGATGGCATTATCGGATTGAATACAAAAGGCGAAGTTACCTTTGCAAATCCCGCAGTTTTTTCTCTATTGGGTTATTCAGAGGAGGAATTTATTGGAAGAAGCATGCACCTCCTTGTCCATTATGCCGATCCTGACGGACGCCCTTTCCCCATCGAAAACTGCTCTATGTACATGAGTACTGTCGATGGCAAGACACGCCACGCTGAAGACGAAGTGTTATGGCGCAAAGATGGCACGCCATTATCTGTCGAATATACCACCACAGCACTTTTCAAAGACGACGAGATTCAAGGAACTGTCGTTGTCTTTCGTGACATTTCGGAACGAAAACAAACTGAAGCAAACTTACTAAACGCCAAATTAATAGCTGAGGAAGCAACTAAAGCCAAGAGTGATTTTCTGGCTAATATGAGTCACGAAATTCGCACACCAATGAACGCTATCATTGGTATGTCGCATCTTGCCCTCAAAACCAACCTCGACCCAAAACAGCGAAATTACATCCAGAAAGTTGCCTCTGCAGCCAAAAATTTACTTGGCATCATCAACGACATCCTCGACTTCTCAAAAATCGAAGCGGGAAAGTTGTCAATGGAAAAAACAGATTTCTACCTTGACGATGTAATGGAACAAGTAGCAGATTTATCGACACTGAATGCGCAGGAAAAAGGTCTGGAGCTACTTTTCGATATGGAACCAGATTTATCAACAGCACTCGTGGGTGACTCGTTGCGATTAGCTCAGGTGTTAATCAACCTGGTCAACAATGCGATCAAATTCACTGAAAGCGGAGACATCACCGTTCGCATACGAAAAATAGCAGCCACAACCAACGAAATTCAATTACGTTTCGAAGTAAAGGATTCAGGTATCGGACTCAATGAAGAACAAACTCAAAAGCTCTTTAATGCTTTCTCGCAAGCTGACGAGTCAACTACAAGAAAATATGGCGGAACTGGCTTAGGTTTAACCATCAGCAAACGCCTGGTAGAAATGATGGAGGGAGAAATAGGTGTAGAAAGCGAAGTCGGCGTTGGGAGTAATTTTCATTTCACTGCCAAATTTGGCGTTCAGACGCAACAGCGTCAATTATCTATCAATGCCCAAGATATTAGGGATCTTCGAATACTGATTGTCGATGACAATGCGACTGCGCGCGAAATTTTTCTCAATATTTTAGTATCACTGAAATTTGATGCGACAGCTGTTGATAGTGGTGCGAAAGCCTTATTAGAACTACAAAAAGAACAACTAGCAAACCGTCCCTATGGGCTAATTCTAATGGATTGGAATATGCCAGGCATGGATGGCATTGAAGCGATAAAGCAAATCCGCGCAACAAAAAATTTATCTCTTACGCCAGCTTTTATCATGGTCACAGCGTATAGCGGAGAAGATTTACAACACAGCGCCAAGGGAGTTCACATTGATGGCATATTGGTGAAGCCAATCAGCCCATCCACCTTGCTGGATGGCATACTCAATGCCTTAGGCAAGGAAAGCGTACAACGCACGCGCAAAGCAGATAGGGTAGCCATTTACAATGAGGCAGCAGACCTAATCAAAGATTCAATCATCCTGTTGGTCGAAGACAACCCTGTGAACCAAGAGTTGGCACTGGAACTTTTGCAGGGTGCGGGCTTGCAAGTCGAAGTCGCGAACAATGGCTTAGAGGCGGTAGAAAAAATTTCGCAGAACTACTATGACGCTGTGCTCATGGATTGCCAAATGCCTATCATGGACGGCTTTGAAGCGACGCGAAAAATCAGAGAAGATGGACGTTTTACTCATTTACCGATACTCGCCATGACAGCCAACGCCATGGCGGGAGATAAAGAAAAATGCATTGCCAGCGGCATGAATGACCACATTGCAAAACCGATCGACGTTACTCAATTATTCCTGACCTTGTCAAAATGGCTGCATTCAAAGTCTGTTAGCGAGCATACTGGCAAAATACCTGCCATCAGGTCATACAACATTTACAATGAGGATCATATCCCCGATATTGAAGGTTTGGATCTTGATACAGCACTAATCAGGGTTGGAGGAAACACAAAACTCCTGCGCAAGCTTATCCTTCGTTTTTGCGAAACGCAAGCAGATGTCATCCAGAGAATTAATGAAGCACTTGCAAATGATCATCATGATAGCGCTGAATTGAGTGCTCACACGTTAAAAGGATTGGCGGGCAATATCTGTGCGACACATCTCGCTGAACACGCAGCAGTAGTGGAAAGATTGGTCAATATCGGGGATCGCGAAAAATTAGCAAAAGCAATCGAAGCTATGGGGACGGCACTTGCCCATCAAATTTCAAAAATTACTGAGGTGATGAGCTTAAAGGGAATGATGCAAGAAAATCTCCCCAGTCCACCGATGACGAACGTAGATATGAATAAACTCGAATCAGGTTTGCGGATGCTTGCAGCGCAGCTAGAAGATTTCGATGGAAATGCCAACGCAATGCTAGAGTCCATAATCCCTCAGCTGATTGCCTTAGGTCAAAGCAAAATAACAGAGGAAATGTTGAAACTAGTAGAAAATTTTGAATTCGATTCGGCACTCATTCAACTTCAAATAATTGCAATGAATATTGGAATTTCGCTTTAAGGATTTTAAACACGGTGAAAATAAGTGTGTTGCTTTCGATTTAATCTGGCAGTCGATCCTTGCAAAAGGAGAGATTACCCGGTTTGATAGAGGTGCGAATCGTTATTAAACCAGCACGAAAGTGCCATAGGAGTAATCTCGTGAGTTGCATATTGAATTAGTCTCAAACAAAAAAGCATCTTTAAATCCATCACATATTTCGCAATAATTTACATTAGTATTTTATTGTTCATAAAAAATGAGACAGACAGTGGAAATTGTGATGGCTAGCACAAATAAGCAATGCAATTTCCTTGTTGGCGTTAATTTTATGCCACGTTTTTTCTCTGAAATTGCGAAGAAGGGACAGTAATGTATTAGTTTTAAATTAGTTTTAATGTAGAGTAAGGACTCTATGGTACGTCATTCCAGAAGCATAAATAAAATACCCGTCGCAACTATCAGCCCGACATAAAAACTACAAAGATCCAATATGGGACTTCTCTCAAGGATATTGCCTGATTCTCTCAAACGTTGGATTGTGACCGAATTGGGGGACGCCGAAGAAAAATTCACGCGCGTATTTCATACCAGCGCTGACTGGATTGTGATCACTCGCTTAAGCGACAGTAAAATTGTCGAAGCAAACAGTGGTTTTGAGGCAATAAGTGGCTATCGTCGCGAAGAAGTTCTTGGTCATCCCATTCGTGATTTCAATGTCTGGGCAATCCCGGAGCAACGTGACGAACTCATTGAAGAGTTGATGAAGAAGGGACAAGCACGCAACTATCTCGCCAAAATGCGTACCCGAGATGGGAGTATTCGCGATTGTCTGGTGAATTGCACACTGATCGCACTTAAAGGAGATATCCATTCCCACGCGGTATGGATCGCGCGGGACATTACGGATCAACTCATTGCTTCTGAGCAAGCATCTGCGGCTTTTCGCCTGACTCCAGATTGCATGACGATTTCAAATTTGAGAGACGGTACCTACATTGAAGTGAATAGTGCCTTCGAAAGAGAGATGGGATTACACCGCAAGGACATCATCGGAAAAACATCACAGCAACTCAACGTTTGGCAAGACGCTGAAGAACGCGCCCACTTAGTTATGTTATTGCGAAAAAATTCGACAGTGAGTGACTTTCCCGCCACGATCAAACTTGGCAATGGCAAAATCAAAGAGATGCTGATTAACTGTGCTCTTTTTGAGTCACGCGGTGAAGAATTAATGATTGCGTTACTCCATGACGTCACCGAAATTCGTGCCGCAGCACGTGAAATTTTAAACCTCAATGCAAACCTGGAATTGCGTGTCGCCGAACGGACCACTGAACTGCAAAAGAAGAATTTTGAACTCAACTGTGCACTAGAAACGTTGAATATAGCGAAGGACCAATTGGTGCAATCAGAAAAACTGGCAGCACTTGGAGCGCTCGTTGCTGGTGTCGCGCACGAACTCAATACACCAATTGGGAACAGCTTAACGGTCGCCAGCACGCAAGAAGAAATGATAAAGAAAATCGCTAGCCAGATCGATACCGGCATCAAACGTTCCGACCTTAAAAATTTTCTCGCAGAAATCGGTTTGGCAACAGATATTTTGATGCGAAATCTCACTCGTGCCGGCGATCTCGTGACAAGTTTTAAGCATGTAGCTGTTGACCGCACCAGCTCAAAAAGACGAAAATTTTCTTTGTCAGAACTGACAGCGGAAATTCTATTAACGATGAATCCAACTCTATCTCAGGAAAAATGTCGAATCGACACGGACATCGATCCAACGATTATATTGGACAGTTTTCCAGGCCCATTAGGCCAGGTCTTAATTAACCTCATTAACAATGCAATCCTGCATGGATTTGAATCATTTGCGGTTGGTACTATCAGGATTTACGGTCATTATTCTGAAACTGGGGAAATTCAAATCAGCATACACGACAATGGAAAAGGTATTCCAGCTGATAATCTTCGCAGAGTTTTTGAGCCATTTTTCACAACTCGCCTCGGACAAGGCGGCTCGGGCATGGGGCTGCACATTGTTCACAACCTGGTAACTGGATTACTAGGAGGACAAATTATGGTAACAAGCAATCAAGAAAATGCCGGAACACAGTTTCAAATTACTCTGCCGTTAGTTGCCCCCTATATTGATGTTGCAATCAATGAATAAACCACTAGTTGTGGATGTCGTTCTCTTCTCAAAAGTAACGCCCGAGAAAATATAAATCAATCATTTCCTGTCCCAGAACGATAATCAAATCTTTACAAGTCGCCAACTACTGTCAACCGGTATATTTATAAAGACCAATCGAATCCGCATTGCGATTTAAGAAATATCGGGATTTTCATTCATCTCTTCAATGCTACCTTGAGCATAATTTTCGAATAACCACCTGGCAAGCAAATCAGCAGCAACAATCATCATAAAAATTTAAAAGGCTAGTATTAACCTGGCTAAAACCACACCAGACGAATCAGCCATCTTGGCTTCTTCAACCATTTCCTCGATTTGCTTTTGCTGATCATCGACCAAGTCCCTCAACGACTGCAACAATTCTGCTTGCAGTTGATACTTTGAGCCATCGAGGACTTTTGCCGATGCATCGCTCGCCCCCTCCTTCATTGCAAGCTCCATCATCTCTACATTGTATTCGTTGTAGACTTTGCGAGCATTTTTTATATTATTCATAAATTGAACATCCTCATCCTGCTTCGATGTGGCATCTAATTTTCGGATCAACTCATCGATACGACTAGAATTTTTCTCGTATTGGTTTTTATTTGAAACAATCGCCTCAGGTTCTTTATTAAAAATTAAATTGCGAACAATTCGAGCACTATCGAGAGCCAGATAAGATACCTCTCGAGTCTGCGCTTGGTTGATGTATAGACTCTTTATATGTTTGTTCGCGTCATCATCTGATATGGATGGGGTTTAAGCTTCCTTAAATGCGATCCATAGCACCAACATCACAATGCTGCCACCCCCTAGTGCAAGGCGCGTTTCAAGTTTTAAAGTTTTAAACTTTTCAATTTGCAACTCCACATTCGACATTGATTCAGCCCATTTACACGAGTCGATAATTTTTCAAACCGACTAGGGATAATTCTAATTTTCTTTTTGAAATTTACTAATCGCCAACATTGAGAATACTTCAACTGATTTCAAAATCCACAAAAGGAAGGCGTATAGCTAGGTTTGGCGGATCAAATAGATTTAGAGAATCTGATAAAAAATGAAGTGGATAATTTGATCGTCAGCAAAGCACCGACGCGGGCTCATGCAGCACCACAATGCAGGGAAAAGATGCGCAAAAAAAGAAAAACCCCTTGATCTCTCAAGGGGTTTTCAAAATTACTGGCGGAGGCGGTGAGATTCGAACTCACGATACAGGTTTAAGCCCATATGCTTCCTTAGCAGGGAAGTGCCTTCGGCCACTCGGCCACGCCTCCACACTATTACCAACCTTACCCTAAAGCTCGGCAGTAATCGAGATCAAGATAATAGCGGTTCAACTGCCTTTGGTCAACTATTGCGGCACACAAAAATGATTTTTTTCAAACTGTCTTACGTTAAACAAAAAAAAACAAGTCGCAATTGAGACAATTTCTGCTATTTCAACTTTATTCAGGCGTTTTCAAGGCCAAATGCCTTATGCAAGGCACGTACTGCAAGTTCCATGTATTTCTCATCGATCAGTACCGAGATTTTAATTTCAGAAGTAGAAATCATCTGAATATTGATACCCTCTTCCGATAACGTGCGGAACATTTGGGATGCAATACCGACGTGGCTGCGCATTCCAACGCCAACCACGGAGACTTTCGATACTTTGGAGTCACCGGCGATACTGGCAGCACCGATATGTGCTTTAACACTACCCTCGAGAACATCCATCGCTTTTTGGTACTCGCCGCGTGGAACAGTGAAAGTGAAGTCTGTTTTTCCTTCGACAGATTGGTTTTGGATAATCATATCCACTTCAATATTCGCATCGGCAACAGGTCCCAGGATTTGGTACGCGATGCCAGGACGATCTGGTACGCCCAAGACGGTAATTTTGGCCTCATCACGGTTAAACGCGATGCCAGTGATGGTAGCTTGTTCCATGTGTGTATCTTCCTCAAACGAAATCAGTGTGCCGGATTTTGCTTCTTCTTCCAGCGGCATTAACGGGTCAGTCAGTGACGATAAAACCCGGGTAGGCATACGGTAGTTACCTGCAAACTCCACCGAGCGAATTTGCAAAACTTTTGAACCCAACGATGCCATTTCGAGCATTTCTTCAAACGTCACTGTATTCAAACGGCGCGCATCAGACACCACGCGCGGATCCGTCGTATATACACCATCAACGTCGGTGTATATCAAGCACTCTTGCGCTTTTAAAGCGGCCGCAACGGCAACCGCTGACGTATCAGAACCGCCACGACCAAGAGTTGTAATATTTCCTAAGTCATCAACACCCTGGAAACCAGTAATGATGACAATCTTACCCGCATCAAGATCAGCCTTTACTTTGGCATCATCAATAGATGCAATGCGAGCTTTGGTATAAGCAGAGTCAGTCTTGATGGCGACTTGCCAACCCGCATACGACACGGCCTGTTTGCCAATTGCTTGCAATGCCATCGCCAGCAAACCAACAGACACCTGTTCGCCTGTGGAGGCGATCATATCGAGTTCACGAGGATCAGGTTGCGCCATAATTTCTTTAGCGAGACCGATGATACGATTTGTTTCGCCAGACATAGCCGATGGCACCACAACTATCTGGTGACCGGCATCATGCCATTTGGCGACGCGCTTGGCGACGTTCTTGATGCGTTCAGTTGAACCCATCGACGTACCGCCGTATTTGTGGACGATTAAAGCCATAGATATAGAAGACTAAAAGGTGAAAAATGAGGTAAAACAACCCCTTACTCTACATGCTGCCCTGCAAAATAACAAGGAGCTTTTAGGCAAAAATTCTGAAGAAAGCGCGGTCGCGACGAGATACAAAACAAATTTTCCACAGAAAATAAGGCAAACAGATAAGAAAATTGAAATGTCAAAAATCAAATAATGCCGCACTCGAAAACAGAGAAATTGAACAGCTCGCCTTCTGCAAATCAACACTTAGAGGGAGTATAGGCAATATGTATCGATATATCATTGAAGAATAAGGGTGCGAAAATATACTCCCCATGAGTATCCAAATATTCCAGCTACATTCGTAAGTAAAATCAGGATTTCACGCAACTAAACGGAGCGACTATTACAAACAAATAATCGAAAAGTTAGATATGACTATTTCATATATCGATATAAATAATTAATTGCATTCAAGCTCTTAACGCACCACATTATTTGCTGCAATTGCGCAAATAATGGATAGATCACGCACGTATCGACAATCGTGCTGCCCTCATCTTCAATGCGATTACTACCCGGCAACGCCGGTCTTATTTATGCAAATAGGACAAGTTCAGTTTATCCCAACCCTCAAATCCCAAGGCCTGCATAGTCTCTATATTTTTTTCATAAATCATGCCAGCGTCTGGGAAAGCCGCGACGGCGCGATCAATGCTTTCTTCTCGCAACAAATGCAATACGGGATACGGCGACCGATTTGTGTAATTTTCGATGTCGTCCAAATCGGTACCTTCAAATTGAAAATCAGGATGAAAACTTGCTACTTGCAAAATGCCATCTAACTCCAGCTCCTCCAACAAGCCGTCAGCAACATCCATAAAATCATTAAAATCCAGAAAATCGGTCAACACATGCGGATGAATCAAGAGCGTGGTATCGATTTTTTCCGGACTAGTTTCCGCCAATAGTTCAAGTTCAACATGCAATTGCTCCAACAAGGCTTCTGGCGTTGCGGCTTCACTGACAACGTAGCGGATTTGCTTCTTCACCTGAACCGCTTTCGCAAACGGACAAAGGTTAAGACCAATAACCGCTTTTTCCAGCCACTCTTCCGTGTGAGCGACGACAGTTTCAGGGGCGATGGGAGTGAATTTTGGCATGATAAAACGCTTTCAAAGGGCTGTACGACAAGAGGTCGAAAGTCAGTGTAGAAAATAAATCGACAGTATGCCATTACAATAAAAAACAGCCCGATTTTTTTCGGGCTGTTTTGATCATCTACGCTAAATTCAACGACGATTTATAGCTAAAGTACTGCACTATTTCGTCGCATTATTTCGTTGTATTAAAAGGCTAGATTTAAATTTCTTCGTACAAAGGCAACGTCAAGAACTCAGCGAAATCTTCGGAAGTCGACATTTCTTCAAAAATAACCGCTGCCCGGTCATAAGTCGGCCCCGTTCCGGCAACTTCTTTTACTTTCGCTAATTCTTCAAGAATCATGGCTCGCACCATTTCAGCAGTGACTTTACGGCCATCTTCGAGATTGCCCTTAGCAGAACGAATCCACTGCCAAACTTGAGAACGGCTGATTTCTGCTGTTGCAGCATCTTCCATCAAGTTATGAATCGGTACGCAACCATTACCGGCCAACCATGCGCCCAGATAATGAATGCCAACGTTAATGTTATAACGCAAACCAGCTTCAGTAATTGGCGTCTCCGGTTGGAAATTCAGCAAATCTTTCGCCGTTACTTCGATATCAGGACGTTGCTTAGAAATCTGATTAGGCGCATCGCCCAATACTTTTTTAAATTCCGTCATCGCCAAGTCAACCAGGCCTGGATGCGCAACCCAACCGCCATCGTAGCCATCAGTTGCATCACGCGCTTTATCATTACGAACACCGCCCATGGCGATCTCATTTTTCTCCGGATCATTTTTGATTGGAATCAATGCTGCCATACCGCCAATCGCCGGTGCATTGCGCTTGTGGCAGGTTTTCAGCAACAGCAACGCATAAGAGCGCATAAATGGCGCAGTCATAGTGACTTTAGCGCGATCGGCCAAACAGAAGTCTTTGTCGTTTTTGAATTTTTTGATGCATGAGAAGATATAATCCCAGCGCCCAGCATTCAGGCCTGAACTATGCTCACGCAACTCATACAAAATTTCATCCATCTCGAATGCTGCAACGATGGTTTCAATCAATACTGTCGCTTTGATCGTGCCCTGTGGAAGGCCAATTTCGTTTTGTGCCATCACAAAAATATCGTTCCACAAACGCGCTTCCAGATGGGATTCCATCTTTGGCAAATAGAAGTAAGGGCCTGCGCCACGTGCCAACTGTTCTTTGGCGTTATGGAACAAGAATAAAGCAAAGTCAAAAATACCACCAGATACGCGTTTTCCATCAACTAAAACGTGCTTCTCATCCAGATGCCAACCACGTGGACGAACGACCAATGTCGCGATTTTATCGTTCAGTCTGTAGGATTTACCATTCTGTTCTAAGCTAATTGTGCGACGAACTGCGTCACGCATATTGATTTGACCAGTGATCTGATTATCCCAGTTTGGGGTATTGGAATCTTCAAAATCGGTCATGTAACTGTCTGCACCGGAATTGAAAGCATTGATGACCATCTTGCGCTCAACAGGACCTGTAATCTCTACACGACGGCACTCCAATGCCTTAGGGATAGGTGCAATCTTCCAATCGCCTTCCCGGATGTGTAAAGTTTCTGGCAGAAAATCGGGTAACTCACCAGCATCAAGACGTTTCGCACGCGCGACACGTGCTGCCAATAATTCTTGACGACGAGGCTCGAACGCGCGACTCAATTTTGCCACCAAAGCCAATGCTTCTGGTGTCAAAATTTGTTCAAAACCTGGCTTGATTTCGCCAGTAATTTGCATTCCAGCGGGTAAATTCAGTTGCGTCATTTCTATCTCCAAGCGAAAAAATAAAATAAAAATTTAAAATTTAAAATTCAGAATTTAAAATTAAAAAACAAAATTTAATGCCGATATTTTTCTACAAATTCGAGCACATCGGCCAATGTGGTGCCAGTACCATGTGGTGTCACGCCCAACTCTTCAAGCGGCGCACCGGCGCGATTGACCCAAAAAGTGGTATACCCAAACCAAGTCGCACAGCAAACATCCCAACCGTTACTAGATACAAACAAAATATTCCTTGCTGGAACACCAAACACGTCTGGTCCCAATTGGTAGGCCTCCGGTGCCGTCTTATATTTCCTCACAGCCTCAACAGACATCAAATGACTAAAAATGCCCTGCATGCCGGCTGCATCGACCGCGGACTGCAACATTGGCGTAGTCCCATTTGATAAAATTGACAGCTTATAACCCGAAGCTCGCAAGCTTTTCAATACTGCTAAATTTTCTGAAAAGGCATCGAGTCGTGCGTATTGTCCCATCAAGGAATTTTGTGCATCCAGACTCAAATTCAGCCCCATTTTTTTGCATACAAATACCAGCGCGTCCTGCGTAACTTCCCAAAAAGGCTTGTACATACTGCACATGGTGCGCAATTGTGTATATTCAATCTGCTTCGAGCGCCACAACTGCGCTAACTCGACACCATGCCCCGGGAAAAATTTTTCTGCCAATTGACTGATCGAGTACACATCGAACAGTGTGCCATAGGCATCAAACGCAATTGCTTGTATCGTCATCGTCATTCTTTCCACAGTCGGTATCTCAGTGTTCAAAACGTAGTATATTCAATAAAAACCAGCATAAATAATTAGTTTTATCACTTTATCTTTTACTTTTAGTTAAAAATAGATGGATTATTATGCTGATATACCACTTAAATAGATGTGAATAGTTAAAACCCATCTAGTACAAGATGCGCAAAAATCGCTCAGAGAATAGAAAAGCATGGATCAATTTAAACAAATCACTACCTTTGCTGAAGTCGCTAACCGCGGAAGTCTATCAGCGGCCGCACGCGCAGAAGGTGTCGCCCCAGCGATGATCAGCCGACGCCTGGACGCTTTAGAAGAACGCCTTGGCGTCAAACTGATACAAAGAACGACACGCAAAATTGCACTCACCAACGAAGGTGCCGCATTTTTGGATGATTGCATGCGGATCCTCGCCGACCTCGAAGAAGCCGAAGCATCCGTCTCAGAACGTAGCGCTCATGCAAGTGGCACCTTGACTATTTCGGCACCCGCTGGATTTGGCAGGCAACATGTGGCGCCGCTGATTCCGTCGTTTCTGGCTGAGCACACCGATCTCAAACTGACCCTAAGTCTGAATGACCGTGTGGTCGACCTCATTGGCGAAGGAATTGACGTGGCAATCCGCATTGCCTCGCTGACGGACTCCAACTTGATTGGGGTTAAACTGGCAGATAACAAGCGAGTTGTTGTCGCCTCACCCAATTACATTAAACGGCACGGCGCACCAAAAAGTATTGATGAATTAAGCGCTCACAATTGTCTGGCATTTAGCAGCGATGGCAGCCAACGCGGTTGGACTTTCAGGCAACACGGAAAAAATGTCACGATCAAGGTAGACGGTAACATGGTCTGTAATGATGGCGAAGTTTTACATGACTGGGCGATCTCGGGTAAAGGACTAGCGTGGCGCTCGATGTGGGAAGTGGGCGCAGAAATCGAATCGGGTAAGCTCGTCACAGTGTTAGATGAATATACCGCACCGGGCAATGACATTTATGCGATTTTTGCACAAAGACGCCATTTACCTTTGCGCATTCGCTCGTTCATTGATTTTTTGCGACAAGCTTACAGCGACCCCTTTTACTGGAAGAAGATCACTTGATTAGCAATACAAAAAAACGGGATTAAATCCCGTTTTTTATCGCTACATAAATATGAATAATTAAGAATTAAGAATTAAGTATTACAATTAAAAATCAAAAGCCATTGCTCATTCGGCCTTCAATCAAAACTCTTCCCAATCACTTCCCTGATCAGATGCTGATGGCTTTTCTCGGACTGTACTTGCCTTTGCATTCGACGCGCTACTCAATGCTTTTACCGTCTTCATACTTGCTGATGCTCCGGCCTTTTTAGGCGCAGCCTTGGGCGGTTTAGCGGCAGATAAAGGTGTCGAGCTGGAATTTCTTTGCTCAATACCCGCCTCGAGCTTAAATATTCCAACGGCATGATTTAGTTTATGTGCCTGTTCTCGCATGCTGCCCGCAGCGGCGGCAGCTTCTTCTACCAAAGCGGCATTTTGCTGAGTCGCTTCGTCCATTTTTGTAATGGCCTGATTAACTTGCTTAATGCCATCACTTTGCTCTGCACTCGCAGCCGTAATTTCTGCCATGATGTCAGCCACACTTTTAATTGACACTACAATTTCATCCATTGTTTTACCGGCATCGTCGACCAAACGAGAACCCTCTTCGACCTTATCAACAGAGTTACTAATTAACTCTTTAATTTCTTTCGCCGCACCCGCTGATCGTTGCGCCAAATTGCGAACTTCTGTCGCCACCACCGCAAATCCACGCCCCTGCTCACCTGCGCGGGCAGCCTCAACTGCCGCATTTAAAGCGAGAATATTGGTCTGAAACGCGATGCTATCAATGACGGCAATAATATCAACAATCTTTCTCGAACTTTCCTTAATCGACGACATGGTATGGACGACATCACCGACGACTCGACCACCTTTGCTAGCAACATCTGATGCCGTCAATGCCAGGGTATTTGCCTGTCTGGCGTTATCCGCATTTTGTTGCACAGTCGAGGTTAATTCTTCCATTGACGATGCTGTTTCTTCCAAACTGGCAGCTTGTTGTTCTGTACGGGACGACAAATCCATATTGCCAATCGCAATCTCTTCAGATGACACAGCGATCGAACCACTACTCTGACGCACCATGGTGACAGTTTGCACCAGACTTTGACGCATATTTTCTAAGCCCGATACCAGTTGCCCCATTTCATCGTTGGATTCCGGCTTCAGTTGATGCGTAAGGTCTCCATCACCAATAGCCGTGAATTGCACCAGGGCTTGTTGTAGAGGGTGAGAAATCGCGCGTAGTAAAAAATAAGCTGAAATAAAGACTGCAGTTAAACCAGCAATTACGCCAAGAATATCAACCCACATAAATATTTTGAAGTCATCCTGACTTTTCTTCAGCATCGCTGCTGCGCTGGCGAATTGATGATCGACCAAAATTTTAATCTTATCTGAATAGGCAGAATACCTGGCGGGAACCAGCGTCACATTGATCTTATCCGCTTCTTCTTTATTGCCCGCTTTAATCGCTGCCAACATCGGCAGGTGCGCCTCTTTTTCATAGGCGTCGCGAAGCGCCGCTACTTCTGCAGCCAGCTTTTTCTCGTCCTCATCTTGCGGCAACTGCTGATATTTCTTAAAGTTCGTATTTGATTCGGCAAAATACTCTTCCGACTTACTGACAGTTTGCGCGAAATCAGCTGCATCAGGATGGTCGATCGCTCTATCCAATGCGACACGAGAGCGCAACAACCAAACCCGCGACTCTTCCAAGCCACCAACGGAGGGCAATTGGTCTGAAAATAATTCTTGAATGACTGCATTACTATTGCGGACGCCATAGATTCCCATTAAGCCGCCGATGGTCAACATGACTGCCATAAAAGCCATCGTCGCAATAAGGCGCAATCGGATCGTTACATTAATCATCACATCCCTCTCAATCAGTTTTTATCTGAACAAGTAAGCGTACAAATTACAGGGAACTTAGTATTGATTAAAAACAAGAATTAATGTTGCTTCACATCAATTAACAACACTAATTTTTTTGCTGCGGATGACTGTGATAAAGATACATCGATTACTTCAAGAAAATGAGCAACAACGTGTTGATTTATACACGCTCAGTTAAGTATAGAGTTGATTGAATGAAAAGTGTGTAATTTGTACAGACAAAAAAAAATCCCCGAAAATCGGGGATTTTTATCGCAAGGCTGTTAAATCAGCCCACCGACACTCTTATTACAGAGGGGCGATGTTGGAAGCTTGCTTACCTTTTGGGCCTGTCGTTACTTCGAAAGAAACGCGTTGGTTTTCTTTCAAAGATTTGAAGCCGGAGGATACGATTGCGGAGAAGTGAGCGAACAAATCTTCACCACCTTCATCAGGAGTAATGAAACCAAAACCTTTAGAATCATTGAACCACTTAACAATACCTGTTGCCATTACTATTTCCTATTTCAGTTAATTTGGGCATATGCCCGATAGATCGTTTCAACCAAGTAAGAAATGACAGACTGATACTGCACTACCACTTTGAATCTCAACGACTAGCTGATTATACGCACAATCGATACGTGAAAGTACATAAAAAATGCGCAAAACTACAAATATATTCAACTTTTAGCGTTTGTATCCACATTTAATCGACACGACGCCATTTTTTTCAGTCAAATGGCAGCCTATTTATTATTTTTTTGATATTTTTACATCAACTCTTTAAATATACTGTCCTCAACTCCGCCCGTGCAACATAAATGCCGCAGCCCCCGTCGCAATTCGATCGCCCTTTTCATTACGTAAATCCATCAACACATTAGCCACCCGTTTTCCAAGACGCGTGACTTCAGCATTTGCAATGAAACTGGCGCCTTTACCCGGCATTAAATAGTCAATGCGCAGATCAATCGTACTCATTAACCCAAATTCTCTTAGCTGCGAAAAAGCATCTTCCTTCGGATTTTCCGCAGTCATTTTCAATAAAATCGCAATCCCTGCAACACTATCTAAAACAGAAGCAATTACGCCCCCATGCAACATTCCTTGCGCGAAATTACCTAATAGCTCTTCACGCATATCAATACGCAATTGCGGATGCTGCGGATCGAGGCTTTCCACCTTAATGCCCAATAAATGGCAAAAAGGGATCTTATCTTCCAATACTTGCTTCAACAAACTTTGGAACTCCGGATTTGAAATCATCTCTTGTTTCATTTTTTACTTTGATTAGGGCCATCATAAATAAAGCATTCCTTACTAAGCACTATTTAGTAAGGAATGTAGTAAGGAATGCCATTAATTAAACACAAGGAGGAGGAAATTGCATTTTATTTACTTTACCTGAAATTATCGGTCTAGCGGTGTTACACGACAAATTTTCAATCAAATATCGGACGCTGGCGGGCGTTGGCGTTATGATATGCGTCCGTCCTTTCGCTACTAATCAACGAATGCAAGAAAACCCTTTATCTGGCAAATTACCATTGTCAATGCGCACCATATTAGCCGTCATATGTTTAACTTGCGTTACTGGAATCACGTTTACATCTACGTCGGCACACGCTGCCCCGGTATTACTCTGCTATGCGACCTATGCGGGTGAAACGACATTCATTGAAACGCCACTCACTTCTGATCCCTATAAAATTGAAACGATCGATATTGGCGGACGCTTTACATTCAAAGCAGAAATGAATGGTCATCTGAACGCGATCAATTACATCAAAATTTACGCTTACTTTCAGACTGATCATGGCGACATACCAATTCATGAGGCCAATTATTATCCGCCTTTCGTTTTGCAATCCATGCCAAAGCAAATAACGCCTTTTAATCGACTTTACGCAGGGCCGCTGGAGCGTGAACTGCAATACCATTGCACTTTGCAGGACAAAAAATAAAATGACAGCTTTCTCAGAACTGCATTGCAAAATCCGATGCTTACCCGTGTTGCTCGGCGCTCTAATCGCCGCTATCGCGCATCCAGGCTTTTGTGCTGCACCAGCCACGCCAACCGTGAGTTTGTTATTTGCCGGTGATATCGTCATGGATGGCGTTCCCGCACAATGGATTGCTGAACACAAAGACCCTCTGGAATCTTATGCCGAGATCCTTTCCAGCACCGATATTCGCGTCGCCAATTTGGAATGCGTCATAGCTACGTCAGGCGACAAGGCCGCGAAGATCTTTACTTTCCGAGGCAATCCCAATACCTTGCCGGTGCTTCATCAGCATGTCGATGCGGTTTCTTTGGCCAACAATCATTCCGGCGATTTTGGCAGGGGTGCATTTAGTGAAATGCTGGGACATTTAGAAGCGCAGAAATTACCCTATTTTGGCGGCGGCAGAAATTTAAAAGAGGCGCATACACCACTCATCATCGAACGCAAAGGGATAAAAATTGCATTGCTCGGTTACGACGAATTTATGCCGCGCAGTTTTGAGGCAACAGCCACAGAAGCAGGCGTCGCGTGGAGCGAGGACGACGAACATGTGGTCGAGGATATTCACGCTGCACGTCAAAAATACCATGCTGATGTTGTCATTCCTTTTATGCACTGGGGATGGGAAAATGAAGCCAAGTCCGGTCAGCGGCAACATGAACTCGCTCACAAAATGATCGATGCTGGCGCCGATGCCGTCATTGGCGGGCATCCGCATGTCACCCAGGACATTGAACAGTACCAAGGGAAGCCTATCATCTACAGCATTGGCAACTTTATGATTGATTCTTTGGATAATGAGCCGCAGACCCGCGGCTGGATCGTCAGGCTTGAAATTAGCGCCTCAGGCGTTCAGGCCTGGGATACGCGCCTGGCTAAAATCTCCGATGACGGTATTCCATCGCCAGTCAAGGAAGCAATGACGCCTTGCTGGCATGGCTCAGGCGAAACGGTGCAATTATGCAGCAATGCTGAATCCAGATTTAATCCTCATCAGACACCTTAACGGCAAGTGGCGCTTGTATGACCAAAGGGTTTTGTGTCATTGCGCCCACTGAGGCCACTGAAACCACTGAAACCACTGCGACTACCGCGACGCATGGCAACATCCAGGCGTCGGCTTTTTCATCGAAGCTTAAGCCTGGCCATTCAATGCGATAAGTAATCTCCCCTTCAACCAGTTTGCAGATACATGCACGGCAAGTGCCGTTTCTACAGGAACTTGGCAGACGAATTCCTGCAGCTAATGCAGCCTCTAAAATACTCTGGCCATTCGCTATGGGGCACTGCCATCCATGAGGCAATATGGTTAAATTAACTGGCTGAATACTTTCTTCCATAAGATTTCAAGCTGTCCTTGTTATTCCAGCTAAATTTTACTAAATTGAGGTGCGCCCTTGATTTACCGACGAAGTTCCGGCGCGTGAATTTATTTAGGAGTCCAACATGAGTCATGTTAGCAGCACTTTGTCGGCACCGCCCTCCAGCCTGTCAAGTGATCGCAGAAACACGCGCGCACCGGCATTTATCCTTTTAGAAGTCGATCCCAGGGACGTCATTGAAGGCGCTCTGATCGAAGGTGGATACTACGCCGAGGATATTCAAGCAGTAGGGAAAATGCGGGAGCATTGCCCGTATTGCATGAACGTACAACTTCAATTGGTTTTACGATACAAACATGTAAAACGCTCGCACTTATTTTGCAATTCATGCACACGATGCTTTGATGCCCTGTATCCCGATGGAACATCAGCGCTAATCGTCGGTGCAATGTCGCTGGTGTAAACTAGCTTAAATTCGGCTTAAATTCGGCTTCAAATCAACTCAAAATCGGCTCGAAATCGGCTAAATAGCCACAATAAAAAACCGCAGCATCATAAAATGATCTGCGGTTTTTTAACGCAAGCAGGCTTAATGTAATATTAAACGACGGTTTGCAGGCGCATTGCGACGCCCATGTCACCAGCAACCTTCAATTTACCCATCATAAAACCATTCATCGGGTTCAATTCGCCGGTCAACAGCGCAGAAAGATTTTCCAGAGAAATCGTGATGGTGCAAGACGCATCTGTATTTTCATTAGAAACGGTGTTAGGTGTCGCGGTGGCATCCACGAATACCACACCATCGCTACCACAATCAAATTTCAACGTCGCGTTCAAGCCACTATTATCACCAACTTTAGTGCGAATTGTCTCAGTGCATGCTTGTAAGTCCATGTCTCTTCCTTTAAGTTAAAAAACGCAAGCAATGTAGCATGGCTTCCTTTCGAGGAACAATACTAGACGCCCTGCATAGAAATACGTTTTATTTCAAGATACAACTCAAGAGCCAATAATGCTGATTTCTAAAAATTCGAATATCCCTTACCGCAGGGCCAAACTTCTTGCGCAGAGCACTGTCAGTCGGAAAATTTTTCAGAATACCAACACGCTCACCATCCTGCCGAATCCGGAATTGATAGGTATTCCCTTCCGCATCAGTGCGGGCGATAGGTGTACTGCTGCCTTCGATGTAATTATTGTCTATCAGCACCAACAAACTACCCTTCCCTGCGCTTTTACTCAGCTTCGCCAATAAGCTGGCTTGCTCTTCACGCAAGACATGGGACCAGAAAAAGCCAGCGAAGCAAGCGGAGTATTGCCCCGTCGCCTCCGGTAAATCATACAAATCTGCGATGGCAAATTCAACTTTATCGGTCGGATAGGATTTAGTTTGCGCAACGTTGAGCATTGATTGATTGATGTCAGTTGCCTGCACCGAAGCAACGTGCGGGGCGAATTTTTCGGTCCAATAACCTGTACCACAGGCTATTTCGAGGACCCGATGGTCTTTCAATAAATCACAAACACGTTGTTGTATTTCAATTAAATCAGCCTGGCGCTCTGGACGCTGATACACCTGCTCTAAACTTTGTGCGCGCTGAGCATAGTACTCGCGCATGGTTTCTTCATTCATTTTGTTCATCTAATAAAAAGTTAATCAGTTCGACAAAACCAGCGCCGCACGCCTGTTCTGTCACAAAGCGCGGATGCGGTTCAAATCGATCCAGGTATTTCTTGACGTTAGCAACACCAACCGACCAAGGATAATGCGCAAACATGCTGGCATCATTCGGCGAATCGCCAACAAACACACAGCACTCCTGAGCCGCCAGATCATCAATAGCAAAAACGTCGCGCAACAATCGCTGCGTCATCGTTTGCTTAGAAAAATAGTCAACTGATGCGTGCGCATGGATGCTGCTTGTTGTTGCATATAGACCATGATTGCGCATTAAAGCGACGATCGCCTGCACTCTCGCTAAAGGTAAAGCTGGAATTTCCTCGCCAATATCAAACGCCAAATCACCAATGCGTTGCGGTGCATCGGAGGCGACTTTCACCTCTGGAAAACTTGCCTTTAACTGGAGCGCAAAATCCTCTAACTGGCATCGATGTTGCTGGCGAACTTCGGCATCTGCGTAAAACATTCCCTGCTGCTGCCCAGATTCGTTAATCCAAAATGCACTAGCGCCATTTTCTGCAATGACAGCATCAAAATTACATAGACGCAGCAACGGCAAAGTCCAGAACGTTGGCCGCCCGGTCACGGCAATACGTATCCAACCTTTCTGCTTGGCGCTATCGAGCGCATGCAAGGTTTCTGCACTTAATCTGCCATTTGTTGTGAGGGTATCATCAATATCCGTCAACACGACTCTAAGTTGACGTCGCTGCCCCCTAGGCCAATCGCGCAACGGTTGCATACTCATAAATCGTAATTATCTTTATTACCCTGAAGTACACCATCCACCATTTTACGGGTTAATGTCGGATTAAGCAGCTCGATAAACGTGTACACATAGCTGCGCAAATACGCCCCTTGCTTGATTGCAACTCGGGAGATATTCATGCCAAACAAATGTCCGACGGAAATAGCACGTAAATTTTTGTCACGCTCAGCGTCAAATGCCATACCTGCAATAATACCTACGCCCATACCCAACTCAACATAGGTCTTAATGACATCGGCATCGATGGCTTCTAACAGAATATCCGGTTTCAAGTTGCGGATCTGAAATGCCTGGTCGATTTTACTTCGTCCTGCAAACGCCGCATCATAGGTAACCAAAGGAAATTGTGCTATTTCTTCCAGCGTTATATTTTTAACTTTGAGCAATGGGTGATCAATCGGCACAATCACGACATGCTCCCATTGATAACATGGCAATGAAATCAAACCATCAAAACCGGCAATAGATTCTGTCGCGATGACCAGGTCGGCCTGATCACGCATCACCATTTCGGCAATTTGTTTGGGATTACCTTGCAATAACGATAAGCGTACCTTCGGATATTTTTGCATGAATGCTTGCACCACCTTCGGCAGCGCATAGCGCGCCTGCGTGTGTGTGGTAGCAATGGTAAAACTACCGCTGTCCTGGGCGGCATATTCTTTACCAATTCGTTTTAAGCCGTCAATTTCTTGCATAATGAGCTCAACAGACTTCAAAACAGCTCGGCCTGGCTCAGTCAATCCGCGGATACGTTTGCCGTGGCGGGTGAAAATATCTACGCCCAGTTCTTCTTCCAGTTCAATAATGGCCTTGGAAACGCCAGGCTGAGAAGTAAATAAGGCCTTCGCAGCCTCAGTCAGATTAAAATTCTGCCTGACGGCTTCCCGGACAAAGCGTAATTGATGTAGGTTCATGAGTCGCTAAAATAAGTTGGCTTATGCTATTAAACTTCGGTAAAACTAAATTGATATACTTCTAGCAGTATATAGAGACCACGACAAGAATTCCATGCACAATCAAAGATACCCGCGCCTGAAACGCATTTTTTTTAATGCACTGACTACTTTGATGTTAATTTCATATTCTTTTTCTGCAAAATCCGAAAGTCTGACCGCACAAAAAGAACAAACCAGGCCCCTCAAAGTCTGCCTGGCATTGTCAGGCGGTGGCGCCCGAGGCTTTGCGCATATTGGCGTACTTAAACAATTGGAGGCAATGCATATCCCCATCGATTGCATCGCAGGCACCAGCATGGGTGCTGTTGTCGGCGGCCTTTATGCTGCGGGAATGTCGGCGACAGAGATCGAAAATAAACTCCAGAATCTCAAACTAAATGATATCGCACTCGATCGTGTCGATCGACGCTCACTGCCACAAGCGGTCAGAGAGGAAAACGACCTCTATCCTCTTGGCGCAACTTTGGGATTAAGTGAAAATGGCGTACGCCTTCCGGCGGGCGTGGTTCAGGCCAGCCAGTTTCAAGAATTAATTCAAAACTGGACGGCACATTTACCACCAGATATCAGCTTCGATCAATTGCCAATTCCATTTCGCGCAGTTGCTACTGACCTCGAAAGTGGCCAAATGGTCATTTTCGAAAAAGGCTCCTTGCATAAAGCTATTCGCGCCAGCATGGCTGCACCTGGCGTATTTGCGCCAACTGAAATTGATGGGCGATTATTGTCAGATGGTGGCCTGGTGCGCAATCTCCCTGTCGACATTGCTCGCAGTATGGGCGCCGATATTATTATTGCCGTAAATATTGGAACGCCATTATTACCAAGAGATAAGTTACAAAGTTTATTTAACGTCAGCCAGCAAATGGTCAACATTTTGACTGAACAAAATGTGCAAGCACAAAAAGCCTTACTGAAACCTGGTGATATTTTAATTGAACCAGACCTGGGAACTATTGGCTTCATGGATTTTGCGCGTTCGCACGATGCCAGTACTATTGGTGAAAACGCCGCTATAACTATGCGTGCACAATTACAAGCTTTATCCTTGCCAGATCGAATTTTTGCCAGTTCACAGCAAATGCGCCTCAATCCTCAATTACCACCGATCAAAATCAGTTTTGTGGACGTTAACAACAAGAGCAGCATTCCAGATGCTGATATAAAACGACAATTAGGAATTCGAATCGGCAGTATTTACAACGCAGACGAGTTAAACCGTAAATTAGCCGAGCTCAATAATGCCCGTGAATTTGATGGCATCAGTCATGAACTCGTCCAGCGTAACGGAGAATATGGTATACAAGTCGATGCACGCGGTCGAAATTGGGGACCACATTTCCTTCGATTTGGCTTGAATTTATCCAGCGGCTTCGATGGTGCCGGCGGATTCCGCCTGCAAGTTGGACACCGACGGCCATGGCTCAATGATAGCGGCCTGGAATGGCGCACCGATGCGGAATTCGGCAACGAAATCAAATTACACACCGAACTCCGTCAGCCGCTATTTGAACGCGAAGGTATGTTCGTCTCACCCTATGTTGAATTTAATGACACCACACTTAATCAATTCCTGGGTGATACTCGCATTGCAGAATACGATTTGCGGGCAGAAAAAGTCGGTGCCGATCTTGCATTCAAAATCGGGGAACAAAGCAAATTAGGTGAGGCGCGGATCGGCTTTAACTTCAACCGTTATAGCGTGCACCCAAAGTTAGGCGGCTACCTCCTTAATCAGGACGGCTCGATATCGAGCACCAATTTGCCGTCGGGTAGTTTGCAACAAGTCGGAATAAAGACGGCAATCGTCATCGATCAATTAAGCGACCCTAATTTCCCAAGAGATGGCTATAAAGTAGCAGGTAGCATTTTCTTTGGCGTCAACAAGAGCGAGCAAAACTATCAGGAAATGTCATTCAACAGTGAATGGGCGAAAAGCTGGGATAGTCATAGTGTTAATTTGAAATTGAGCGGTGCCGGCCTTTTCCAATCAAGCACGCAACTGCAAGGCATTGGTTCAACCCTGGGAGGTTTCCAAAAACTTTCGGCATACCAGCAAGATCAATTCAGCGGCAACTATATGCTTTATGGAAGTGCTACTTATTTACTGCGTGCAGTTAATTTTGAGATGGCGGGGCAAAGCCTTTTTCTGGGCTCATCGATTGAAGCCGGCAATGTCTGGGATATAGGCAAAGCCATTACGATCCCATCGCTAAGAAAAAGCATTAGTCTGTTTGCTGGTTTTAACAGCTTTATGGGCCCCATCTATCTGGGATTCGCGATTGGTCAAAATGGTGCAAAAAATGTGTTTTTCCAAATGGGAAGGCAATAAACACATCATAGAGCTGCTTATTTAAGGCCAAGAAAAAGGTGTGCAGACGGTCATCATGCACACCCTTTTCGTAACCATAATTTGTCTCAACCTGTCTTTGTGTAAGCAAGCCCTTGTGTCAATCAGCGGGTGTGTTCTTACCTATCATCTTACCTCGGACGATCAATCTCAGATCGTTAGTAACTAACCGCCATACGCATAAACAAATTTCCCCCCCTGTATTTTTGCCATGACACGCGAACGCTGATCAAGTCCGACATGATCGGTTGTACTCATGCTTACCACCCCTTGGGGAATGACTAAGTCATGGGTATTTTCAAGACTGGTTCGTAACGCAACTCGAAAAGCCTTCGTACCTGGCCGCGCTACTTTTAATGCATCGGGAATAGCGTGCGCAACCAGCAGATAGGCGCCCCAAGCGTCAGCAGCAAATTGCGTGACCCCATTCATGCCACGTTCATCAACATAAACAGCCTGATATTTCTGAGAAAATTCAACAGCCACTTTTCTTACTGGATTATTCAAAGGCAATTGCGTGGCGACGACTGCCGGACCGGTCGGGAACAATGTCCCTTCAATGTCCTTACCACCAAGCTTCAAAAACTCTGCACTTGCAATGCCGTGGGTCTGATAAATCTGACCTTTATACCCACGTTCTACGAGTGTTTTTTGGGGCAAAACGGCGGGTGTACCAGCGCCAGCAATTAAAATCGCATCCGGTTGCGCTGACATCAGTTTCAAGACTTGCCCCGTAACGCTGGCATCTGTTCGTGCATAACGCTCGTTGGCGACAATTTTTATTGTCCGGATCTCAGCCAATTTGGAAAACTCATTCCACCAACCCTCTCCATAGGCATCAGAAAAACCAATAAAGGCAACCCGCTTGACACCACGATCAGCCATATTCTGGGTCAATATAGTCGCCATATGGGTGTCATTCTGCGGCATTTTAAAGACCCATTTTCGTTTTTCATCCATCGGTGAAACGATAGAGACAGCCGCAGCAAGCGTAATCATTGGCGTCGCACTATCGGCCACACTATCAAGCATGGCCAATGCAGCCGACGTTAAATTGGGGCCAACGAGCACATCAACTTTGTCTTCGGTGATCAACTTTCGGGCGTTACGCACGGCATTTCCGGGGTCACTGGCGTCATCCAAAATAATGTATTCCACTGATTGGCCTGCAATTTCTTTGGGCCACAGCAAAATCGCTTTTTTAGATGCAGCACCAATTGCAGCCGCCGGCCCCGTCATCGATAAATCGACACCTACTTTAATTTGCGCCGCTGCCTGGGTGCTCGCAACAGCCAACGCTAAGAATAAGACAGTTTGGAACTTAGACATCTAATCTCCATAGTTGAAACAATTGACCTTCAACGCTACAACAATGCAACATTGCAGCATTGCAGCATTGCAGCATTGCACATGATCATCACCTGAAAAATACGACCTCGCCAACGAGCCTTATCGAGTGTTCATTTATTTAGATTCAGGTTCAACAACGCTCTGCTCAATTGCGCCAAAAATCGACTTACCATTTTTGTCTAACATCTCAATTTTGATGCTATCGCCAAATTGCATAAAGGGTGTTGCTGCCTCACCGGTGGCGATCATCTCCAATGCGCGTTTCTCAGCGATGCAGCTATAACCTTTCGCCGCACCTTTATTCGATACGGTACCGGATCCAATGATGGTTCCTGCGCGGGCATTGCGGGTTTTGCACAAATGAGTAATCAATTGCGCGAATGAAAAAACCATGTCGACGCCAGCATTCGGTTGTCCCACCAGATTTCCATTCCATGTCGAACGCAAGGGCAAATGGACTTTGCCATCTCGCCAGAATTCACCCAGTTCGTCCGGGGTCACTGCAACTGGTGAGAAACTCGATGCAGGCTTTGATTGAAAGAAGCCAAAACCTTTCGCCAACTCTGAAGGAATCAAGTTGCGCAGCGAAACGTCGTTCACCAGCATGAGAAGTCGGATATGCTCCCCGGCATACTGCACCTTCACGCCCATGGGAACATCGCCGGTAATCACCGCAAGTTCGCTCTCAAAATCGATGCCCCAATCTTCTGATGCAAGCACAATGTCATCGCATGGACCGATGAAATCATCACTACCACCCTGATACATCAAGGGATCATGCCAAAAACTCTCGGGCATCTCCGCATTCCGCGCTTTACGCACCAGCTCAACATGGTTCACGTAAGACGAGCCGTCTGCCCATTGGTACGCTCTCGGCAACGGTGCCATACAATTTTGAGCAACAAAATCAAAGCTATTCACTGCGCGCCCGGTGTTTAGCCGAACATATAATTCGTCTAATTGCGGCGCAATAAAATTCCAGTCATCCAATGCCCGCTGCAAACTAGGCGCAATGCCGTTGGCAATGCAAGCTGTCTTTAAATCACGGGAAACAACGATTAATTGACCATCACGCGAACCATCTTTAAGAGTTGCAAGCTTCATACATTTCCTATTTTGTCGTCATCACCATGATTTTACATGAACAAAATCCTGAATTTCATGGATTGCGCCATTTATGCCCGACCTACGATGCCTAGATCTGAATAAACTGTGTCATACGAGCATGACTGGTGATACTTAATGGATCAGCTCGCGTAAAATAGCGCAACCCTTTTCACCTAGAGGTGCCCATTGGGCATCGTTATTGGGCATCATTTTTTGGAATAAGTATGAATAAAATTCACGGTATTCGCCCAGCGCTGACTTTTTTTAACCCCTTGTTGATTGCAGTTTTGCTGAATGCAGGCTTGGTCGGCAATAGTTTCGCGGCAGCGGGCGCGCCTGAAACCCCAAGCAATGTCGCCACTCAGTCCCGCTCTCAAGCGGATGGCGATCGCCTGCAAAAGCTTGCGGACTACTATTACGATCAGCAAGCACTATTCGAGCCAATCTCGTCTACGTACAATGGCGACAATCGTTATGATGATCGCTTGCCACAAACGCTTAACCCAGCGATCAAAGCCAAACACACTTTTGTATTACAACATATTGCAAAATTACTAAATCAAATTCATCGTGATCAGTTGAATGCCAACGATCAAGTCACTTACGACTGCCTTAAATATGAAGTTGATGCGGCCCTCAATATGGCAAAATTTGATGACATCCTGATGCCCATTAATCAAATGGACAGTATTCCCGTCGCACTCGCCCAATTTGCCAGTGGTCAAAGTGCACAGGCTTTGACCACTGTGGCGAACTACGAAGCGTACTTAAATCGACTCAAGCAACTGCCGGCATGGTTAAAACAAGCAACGATCAATATGCGCCTCGGCATCCGGCGTGGCATCGTATTACCGAAAGCATTGGTCGTTTCAACCTTGCCTCAATATAAACAATTATTAGCAAGTAAAGCGGAAGATCAGGCCTACTTCCTTCCAATCAAAAATTTCCCTAAAGATTTCTCAGAACGCGACAAAGCGCGCTTAACTAAAGCCTATAGAGACGTTATCAATCTGATGACACTGCCCTCCCTGCGCCAATTTGATCAATTTCTTAATCAGGAATATTTGCCTGCCAGCCGCACAACGACTGGCTGGAGTGCCCTTCCAAATGGCACACAATGGTACCAGGCATGGGTTGCCGATCAGACGACTACACACCTGACTCCAGAACAAATTCATGCGATTGGACTCAAAGAGGTCGCGCGCATACAAAGCGAATACATCACTCTTGGCCCGCGCCTCGGTTATAACGGTGAAGCAAAAGGACTGCCGACCTGGATGGAGCAACAAACCCAATATCGCCCTTTTAAAACGGAAAAAGAAGTTCTGGATGGGTATCGCGCGATTGATGCGCAAGTCCGACAAAAATTACCCGAATTATTTGGTCGCATCCCAAAAGCACCGCTAGATATACGCCCGGAACCTGAAATCAGCCGCCAGACTGCATCTGACCATTATTCAGCACCAGCAATTGATGGCTCACGTCCCGGCGTTTTCTGGGCAGTGATCAACAATCCAGCCGATTATGCGACAACCGGGATGACAACCCTGTTTCTACACGAGGGGCAACCTGGACATCATTTCCATTTGGCGACGCTGCAGGAGCTAGACGTTCCTAAATTCCGCAAAGTTGGTGGTAACAATGCCTATACCGAGGGTTGGGCTCTGTACGCAGAAACTTTAGGAACAGACATGGATCTGTACCAAAATAATCCAAGCGCCTATTACGGCCACTTGAGCGATGAAATGCTGAGAGCGACACGCTTAGTTGTGGATACCGGAATGCATGCAAAGGGCTGGACTCGTGAACAGGGAATTCAATATTTACAAGAAACCTTAGGTTATAGTGAGGTATCTTCGCGCCAATGCATAGAACGCTACATGGCTTGGCCAGGACAAGCACTTGGATACAAAATTGGCGCCTTAAAAATTTTGGAATTACGCCACAAGTCAGAGGCAGCATTAGGAAGCAAATTTGATCTGCGTCACTTTCATGATGCAATTCTGAGTGACGGAACCCTTCCATTATCTTTACTTGAGGCTAAAATGTTGAAATGGATTGCCCAACAACAGGCCGCAAAATAAGAACTGGCAACAAATTATTGAGATGCTTGATTGACCTTAGCAATTAAGTCGAGCAAAATGCAACGGGTATGTTTCTTTTTGGAAAATCGCACTAAATTCCATTTTCGAGCTGCCTGCCATGAAAGAAATCATTTAGCTTCCTCGAAAAAGGATTTTTTTGATTTATCTGAACCTGATCGATGCACAAACCTATTCGATACTCAACCCTATGACTGACCTCTGCGATGAACAGATCTAAAGCGCTCAAAAGCATAGTTGAACAGGCAAATCGAGGGGACTTGGTATTCCCTACCAACGTTTCTGCCTCACTAAAAATTCAACAAGCACTCGATAATCCGGATTGCGCGGTCGATATTGCGACAAAACTCATTATGAATGAGCCCTTGTTAGCAGCACGCGTGGTCGCGATTGCCAACTCTGCAGCCTTTAACCGTGGAAATGACGTAACTAATGTCAAAGCAGCCATTAATCGCTTAGGTTTTCGCTCATTGCGAACGATTGTCGCATCAGTCATCGTGCGGCAACTAGCAGGCACAAGTAAAGACCATACGATTCGCTCAATGACGAATAAATTGTGGGAGCACACAGCGCAAGTTGCCGCACTTTCACAAGTTGTTGCCCGCCGCATCACAAAACTCGATGCTGACACGGCCATGTTTGCAGGCATCGTGCATGAAGTGGGAAATTTTTACCTGTTATCGCGTGCTGAGGAGTTTCCTGCTTTACTGCAGCCAGAAGGATTTTCAGACATTGATGATAAGTTACCCGACTTCGCCGACACGGTTATCGATGTGGAATCTAGTGAAGCGATTATTGGTCGTGCTGTTATCAAAAATTTACATTTACCGGCCGCAGTAACGGAAGCCTTGGAAGGCTTATGGTTTGGCTTACGTGCTATGCCGCCAGAAACCTTAGGCGATACAATTTTGCTTGCGAATGAGCTAGCGAGTACCTTTTCGCCATTTGACTTCAATTCCTACTCAGAATCAGAACGCTTTAGTTCAGAAATTGATTTTGTGGTCGGCGACGGCACCCTCAATAGCATCCTGGAAGAATCCGACGAAGAATTACGCTCCCTCACTTCGGCATTAATGACTTAAATTAATGGATTAATGGACGAAGGGTTGAACGTATCTGCACAACGCCCAAAAGACCTATAAGTTCCAAGGCTATTCTCATTCAGGCCATATTTGAAAGTTATGATTAGCAATTAAAAAATAATTTTGACAAATAATTTTGATAAATAATTGTCATAGCTTACTCATAACCAATCTTCAAATAGGGATATGTCATGAAAATCGTTGCTTTTGCAGCTTCCAACAGCCGTCAATCGATTAATAAGAAATTGGTGAGCCACGCCGCAAGTTTGATACCAGACGCGGAAATTGAGATTCTCGATCTAAACGATTTTGCTGCGCCGATTTACAGTCAGGATCACGAAGTTGAGCACGGTCACCCACAACAAGCAAAAGACTTTTTAGACAAAATTAACGCGGCGGATGCGCTTCTGATTTCTTTTGCGGAGCACAATGGTTCTTACACGGCAGCGTATAAAAGTTTATTTGACTGGTCGTCACGCGTACAACAAAAAGTTTTCAACGGAAA
Organism: Undibacterium sp. SXout20W; assembly: GCF_049340285.1. Classification (NCBI taxonomy): domain Bacteria; kingdom Pseudomonadati; phylum Pseudomonadota; class Betaproteobacteria; order Burkholderiales; family Oxalobacteraceae; genus Undibacterium; species Undibacterium sp. SXout20W. The sequence continues at coordinate 99,479 of NZ_JBMPPH010000013.1, forward strand.
ACCAGTCATTGCACTGGCGACATCACCTGGACCTGGCGGCGCCAAATCTGTATTACAAGCTGCAACGACCTCATTGCCATATTTTGGCGCTATAGTGAAGGCGAGCTTGTCAATTCCGTCATTCCATAGCAATTTTGACCTAAGTACAGGTGAATTGACTAATGCTGACCTAAAGCAAGAATTGCAAAAAGCACTCGCTACTTTATCTGCTTAAAAAAAGTCGCATTACAAACATCCGGCGGCCTGCAGGGATGTTCGTGCACGACTGTTCCCGGTTGATGCAAAAACCCAGTGGGCCAACTAGACAATGATTCGCAGTTGAAACTAGTGGCGCAAAAATGAAATCGGCACCCATTTAAAAAACAGGCGCCGCTGAAATCAATAGGGCTAGTTTATTATTTTAATGATTTTAATGATTGGCGGATTCAATTTCGAAGTGCAACCACATGTTGATGCGATTGTAACTGCTTCATAAATACTTGGTGCGGCGTTTTGAAGCCGAGACATTTTCTGGGACGATGATTTAAGCTGTTCATCGCCCATA